>CAIXFE010000092.1 GCA_903918675.1 uncultured bacterium | reverse complement strand
CGGATACAAGACGGATAAGCAATTGGGCTTATGAACAGAGCTCCCCCAACTAGAAATTATCTCCAAAAGAAATTTATCTGAATTCGCCGATGACATCAAATCCGTCACCAGAGCACAAGAGGTACATTTTGAAATGGGAGAGAGTGTTGAAATTAAGGTAGCGTAATTGACTTTATTTTTCAGAAATATTCTTATGGTACAACCCAAAGACAAAACAAAGAAATTCTGAGAAAGGATTGAAATAAAATCTGAATCAAATGTTAAACATCTAGTTGTAGATAAAAAAAATAATGAAAAGTATAGAGCAAACATAAATTCTTCGGCTTTGTTTAGGAATGGATTGATTACGATGTCGATCCTGGCTATTGCGGAATTACGAAAATATCATAATAAAGAAGATGGTCGTGTAGCTATCTTTTCAATAGTGATATGCGTCGGTATAATTATGATATGATATTCCTTGCGATCAAGAGTGAAAAAAAAGGAACAAAAAAAGATGAATAAAAAAATGGGCAAAGTTAATGACTATATTTCTAAGCATTTTTTGAGGTTTATGTTAATTAGCTCATTAGGTTTGATTCTTATAGTGATCCTCTGATTTGCTCTATTGGGTCGAATGTCTCAATAAATTTAGAATAGATTTTTTTCCTAATATAAATATAAAGGAAGCAATAAAACAAAAAAACAACACTATTCATTGTTCGTTTTTCACTGTTCATTCCCTTCCATGTATAACTTATACCAATCCCAACTCCGAAAAGATATCCAGACGATCGTATATGAGAAGCCCTCACTTACGGTCAGACTTTTTGGTAAGGACTATTTTGCGATACGCAAACCCAAATCATTCGGGCCGATCAAAGCAGACTGGATCCAGATCATGGGAGTAGAATTGCCTACGGACAGGGACTATGTCCTTGCAGAACTCAAGAGGATCAAGAAAGAATTGAGCAAGGAAGGCAGACATATCATGCTTCAGCTCTGAATTATCAACGAGATGATCAGCTTCGAAAATGTCTCTCATAGGTCAGATACCTTTTCGCCTGATATGAGAGAGATGAGACTCAACCTGCAGAAATTCATCTGCAAAAATTACGGGCTCAAAGTCGCCTTCAGAGAAAATATGCCCAATAGTAATATCATCATCGATCTTTCCAAGCCTGACGATCAATTACTTATGGAGATGAATCCCAGTGCGAGACAGCGCATCAAAAAAGCGTTTGGTAAGAAGATAGAATTTGGGATGGCGCCTCCGGATCTGTACAAATCGTTCTACGACAAGCGACAAGAGACTTCAGGAAATAAATGATTTAATATCATCCCGTATGAACAATTCGAAACGTTGCTGAGATATATCACGCAGAAAGGTCGTGGGAACCTCTTTGTCGCCACTATCGGAGGCGAGATCGTTTCAGGAAATGTGTGTCTCTATGATGAGCGCAATATTATTTATTTATATGGATTCAGCGATAGAAAATTTGGCAATATCTGATCACATCATTTCCTCAAATACAAAATGTTTTCTCGAGCGAGGGATAATGGATTCCTTTACTGTGACCTGATGGGCGGAGCCCCAACTGGCTTTCCCGAGCACCCTTTATCTAGTGTCAGCGAATTCAAAGAATCCTTAGGCGGCATCAAGATAGAGCAGTATGGAAGTTATGACTTGGTGTTGAATCCCGTGTTGTATAATTTTTTTAAGGTGTATCATAAGATAAGAAAGAAGTAATTTTCTCCTCACCCCATCCCTCTCCTCAGAGGAGAGGGGCTAGGGGAGAGGTCAAGGCACCACTTATTGGGTGAGGAAATCCGCAGATCGGAATACATCCATTTTTCTTGCTTTTTTCACTTTTTTGCATATACTTATGTCAGATCTTTTTAAATCATTCTTATAGATCCCCATGGAAAACTTATGAGTAAGTGTATCTAATGAAAAGATTGGCCCATTGAAGTATACGATGGAAGTAATCGATCCTAACCAAGTCCTAGCACAAGTTAAAGCGGGAAATGCTAAAGGAGAATATTCTTTATTTTGTCCAAATCATATTATTTCGCAGAGGAAAATATTAGCTAATTTACCTGTCAATTATTTTATAGCTAAGGAATATTTCAAGAAGGAGTGAATACCACTAGTCCCCACAATCCTTGTAAATCATATTAATATGGGAGGGGTAGTGGGAGATACCATAAATAATATTGGAACAGCATTTCAAAAATCAGTCCTCAAAGATACTTGATATATACCGCTAAAGAGCACGGTCGGGAAAAAAATGTCATTTGCAAGACATAGAGAATATGGCGTTTTCGACTCCCACCAGCTCGGTAAAGAAAACCTGCCACCGAATAAAAATATCTGGATACCCCCTTCTCTGAGTACCATTATGTTCCCCTCTGGGAAAGAAGATTTTATAGCCCCACAGGTAAATCTAAATAATAAAAAAGAAGTAAGAGGGACTCGCTTAGCAAGCACTTTTGCTAAAGAGATGCGATTCCCATGATATGATATCGTGCCTGTATACAACTATGAAGATAAATGAGGTAAATTCTATATGAGCGTCGGGAATCCTATCAAGAAGACTGACGAAAATGGCAAGCAAAGAAATATTAATGATATCAAAATAGAATATCTCGAGGCAATGCAAAACCTTAAGACTCAGACGTTAAAACATATCGCGGAAAAGAAGGAAAAATAGCTACATATTGCTACACATTGCCACAGATGGATCCAGATTGTTTTAAAAAAGATAAATTAACAACCTGAGGCAACCTGAGGCGTGAGTGAAGCGAACGTGAGACAATTTGAAGCCATTTTCTTCCTTCTGTCAAGGAAAACTGGTAATCTACGCCAGTTTTTTTTGTTTTTATGGCACTTTCGCATATAATTAACCAAGGATAAAATGATAAAAGGATAAAAGCTCTCCGCTGTGGCGGATCGCGTTAAAATGATAAAAAACACTTTATCACTTTAT
>CAIXFE010000091.1 GCA_903918675.1 uncultured bacterium | reverse complement strand
CAGTGTGAGAGATAACCTCAGAAGTAGTTAAGAACTACGTTGACGCTCAATGAAAGGAAGAAGTTCTTTGAATTGAGGTTGAACTATAACAGTATTCCCAAAGCCCCCGCCTTTAGGCGGTCTGGGATTCGCCTTTTACTTCTTTACTTTTTACTCATGGCTACGACATTTAGAGGTCAGTTTAGGTATTACGAGAATATCAATGGGAAGGAGAAAAAAGTGGAAAAGGAATTTACAGATCAGAAAAAATTTGATGCATTTACTCAAAAGTACCCTTTCCCTATATTATCTGACTTGTTTGGACTCAGAACATCTCCTAAGAAATCTTTACCTGCAAAAAAATCTTCTTCACCGCGTAAAAAACTTACGACCACAAAGAAAAAATCAGCTCCAAAATGGTAAGACTCCCTGGACGAAAAGTCAGTATATTCTGGTTCTTACTAAAAGGATACGGTCTTATGCGGTAAATCGTCTCCAAAATATCTCTATTTCTGCATAACCCATATTATACGTGGTTCCTCTTTTTGTCAATCTCTGATTTTGCGAAGTGATTGCAATCGGAAGCCATTTTTGTATAGAGTTAACAGTGAATAGTGAATAGTGAACAGCGTAGGTAGTTTTATATGAAGACTCCGCCGCTGTTAGTTGTTCTCTGTTAGTTGTTAACTTTTTTTTAATTTTTATAATAAAGCGATAATGGCAGAAAGTACCCCATTGACGTGATGAATAGTCACCAATCAGTCTATCGAGAGTGAAATTTCCCAGTCGTATATCGAATATGCGATGTCGGTCATCGTTTCGCGTGCGTTGCCGGATACGAGAGATGGATTTAAACCCGTGCTGAGGAGAATACTCTTCGGTATGTATCAGATGAATAATTTCTTCAATCAGAAACATAAGAAATCTGCGAGGATCGTCGGAGAGGTCATGGGAAAGTATCATCCGCATGGAGATAGTAGTATCTATGAAGCTATGGTGCGTATGGCGCAACCTTGGTCCATGAGATATCCATTGGTAGATGGACAAGGAAACTTTGGATCTATTGATGGAGATAGCGCAGCTGCGATGAGGTATACTGAGGCAAGATTGACTAAGATCGCTGAGGAAATGATCGCTGATATCGAGCAAGATACGATTGATCGAAGAGATAATTTTGATGGGTCACTCCAAGAACCTATTATGCTGCCTACTAAATTTCCAAATCATCTCTGCAATGGGACGATGGGTATCGCTGTAGGTATGGCGACAAATATGGCACCGCATAATTTGAATGAAGTATTGGATGCATGCCTGTTGTTATTGGAGAAAGAAGGAAAGCCTTTGAAAAAAAGTTGAAAGGTTGAAAAGTTGAAAAGTTGAAAGGTTGGTGATGTCGTAGAAGAAGGATTGCCATTGGATCTGCCCGAGGTGAAGACGACGTATGAAGTATCTATTGATGAGATTATGGAGATCATCAAGGGACCTGATTTCCCTACAGGATGATTCATATATGATTCTACCAATATCAAAGAAGTATATAGAAAAGGAAAATGAGGTATCGTCACGAGAGGGAAGACGCATGTAGAGACTGGGAAAAATGGGACGATTCTCGTCATCGATGAGATCCCCTACTCTGTCAATAAATCTACTTTAGTCTCCAAGGTAGGAGAACTCATTGTCGATAAAAAAATAGAAGGAGTCGCAGATATGAGAGATGAATCAAGCAGCAAAAATTTAGTAAGAGTCGCGATCTATCTCAAACCTGGTGTAGATGCAGATCAAGTCCTTGTGCAGTTGTACAAATTCACAGAGTTGCAGACTAATTTTAATCTCAATAATGTCACCCTCGTAGAATGAGGTATCCAACCTAGACTTCTCAATATCAAAGATCTCTTGATGGAATTCGTCGTCTTTAGAAGATCAGTCGTGTATCGTAGATCAGTATATCAGTTGGCTAAAGCGAAGGATAGATTACACATCTTGGAAGGATTGAAGAAGGCGATCGATATCATCGATGCAGTTATTGAAACGATCAAAAAATCTGAGACCAAACAAGAAGCTAAGGACAACTTGATGAAGAAATTTGAGTTTTCTGATATGCAGGCTGAATATATCTTGATGATGAGATTGCAATCTTTGGTCGGACTCGAGATCCAGAAAGTCATCGAAGAGATCGAAGAAAAGAAAAAGATGATCGAATATCTTGAAGGTATCATCAATGACGCTGAGAAATTGGATAAAGTTGTCAAAGATGAATTTGCATACATGAAGAAACATTATGGTGATGAGAGAAGGACACAGTTGTCCCAAGATCTCAGCGTCTACAATATCGCCGGAAGTTTGAAAGCATTTAGAGATGCGGCAGACAAGATCAAAGAAGACGTGATCGTATGGATCGGGAATGACTACTCTATCAGGATTTTATACCAGACCAGAATCCTTGCTATCCCTGAAGAGACCATGGATCTCATCTATACGCACAATCAAGATAAATTGATCGTCATCACAGATATCGGAGAACTTGTCGTCCAGAGATTGAAAGATCTGGGAAGTTTTGTCATGAAGCAAAATGCATTGAATCTCAATGAGCATTTCTGACTCAAGGGAAAAATTATTTTCGCTAAGACACTGCATTTCGATTATCAGCACTTGGTATTCTTGACCAATCAAAACAGCATCAAAAAGATCAATAAAGAGCTCGTCCTCTCCTTCAAAAAATTCCCAACGGTAATTATGAAACTTGCAGACAAGGAAAAGATCGTCGCAGTAGAAGCAGTTAGTGATAGCAATAATATCGGAGTCATTACCAAACGTGGTCGGATGCTGCTCTTCAAGAGTAATGACCTCAGACCTATGTGAAAGACTGCAGGAGGAGTCAAAGCGATCGATCTCGAAGAAGGAGATACGGTAGCGAGCATGTTCCTTCACAAGGGAGAACCATTTATCCTCGTCCGTGGTAACATGGATGGTAAACTTCTCAATCTGGAAGATCTGAAGATCCGAAAGAGAGCAAGAAAAGGAATTGTCGTCATGACTGGTAAAGATACCTTAGAATGAGCGATCAGTATCATCGAATGAGCGATCAGGATCAGATTTAAAGATACGACGATCAAGACACTGCACTCCAATGATATTCATCTCGATGAACCAGATACTCCATTGGCAAAGATGGTCGATAAGGATATCGATGTCATCTACAGACCATGGGAAGAGAAAGAAGAAAATCTGCAATACAAGGAAGAGAGAAAGAGAGCTGAGAAAGAGGCTGAGAAACTTGAAAGGATGTCAGAAGAGAAAATATCTGATGATGTCTGATGAGAAGTTAATAAGGATGAGAATATAGTCGATGAAGATGTCGCAGAGACTGAAGAAGAAAAGAGTGAAGAATAGTTTACAGTTG
This sequence comes from uncultured bacterium, assembly GCA_903918675.1. GTDB lineage: Bacteria > Patescibacteriota > Gracilibacteria > Absconditabacterales > Absconditicoccaceae > CAJBLF01. The sequence goes on along the minus strand of CAIXFE010000091.1, from coordinate 284 downwards.
ACGGGGTATCGAGTTAAAGAGTTAACGGGTTGGCGGATGCTTTATCTCTGATAAAAATAGTTTTCTGATTGTAAAAAAAACGGTCTGCTCATGATGGGCGGATCGCTTTTTTTATTCTGTTGGGATGTCCCGGATATGTGCTATTTTTTTTGAAGGATAGCACGAAATTATATATCTGATCAAAATCAAAGTCTGGATATTTTTGGCCCAATACGGGTTTAAGATCTGTTTCTCTTTGTATTTTTAATGCGTCATAATGGTCATCGATCGTATATTTTCCTTCT
>CAIXFE010000090.1 GCA_903918675.1 uncultured bacterium | reverse complement strand
CGTAAAATTTAGGTTTAGAAGCATCTTCTTTGACCTTATAGAGATCTGTTTCTTTCCGTTTTTTCTGTCGTTTTTTTCCTATATCTTTGAGATCCATTGATGACATGATAAAATGTTGAAGTGATAAAATGATAAATATTTCTTGATTAGTGCATTATTTTGGTTGCAGATTTTTTATGATGCAATCTATCATTCGTCATTTGTCACTTGTCCTCCGCGAAGCCGAAGGATTAGTCATTCGTAATTAAAAAATTACGGGTCTTCATAGTATACAAAACCCTTTCGCTTTCAATAAAAAAATCAATCTATCTATTCCCGGGAGCCAAGTAAAATAGTTGACAGCAAGTAGCTGATTTTTCTCACTTAGCTCCCGGGAGGGAACTAATCTTTTTTTTGTTGAAAACATGAGATAAAAAGTTACAAGAAGGCAATGCAAAAAGATTTTTAGTTACTAAAAATATCCTCGTGGCAAGAAGAAGAAAAAGAAAAAGTAGCGGTAAAAGTATCATCTTAAATAAATTTAAATTAGGCGTCACCCTCACAGTGCTTGGCGGATTGTTTTTTTTCTCGTTGATATTCGCTAGTTCATCACCGGTATTTTCCTTCCTTACGAGTTATGCAAGTATCCCCTTCGGAGAGATAGGACTTTATATATTTTTCGTGCTTTGTGTGCTGTTTGGTATCATTGTCATGGCAAAAGGCTATCTCATGAAATTACTTATCCGTCAATTTATTATCATCATGTTGATTGTATCAGCGGTGCTCAATTTCCCCATTATCGATGGAACGGCTACAAGATACGAACAATTTGGATGATACATTTCGTGGCCCGTGCTCTATATCCTCAAGGCAATGTTTGGGGGACAAAGTATGGCTATCAAGTGATTTATCATCGTGTTGCTTATCGCTATGATTGTGTGGATCCTGTATTCACTCAATTTTAGTTTCCCCAAAATCAGCCTCAAAAGCGAAGAAAGGCCTAGGAAGGTTGAAGGTTGAAGGTTGAAAGTTGAAAGTTGAAGAAACAGGGATAACGAAGAAGACGAGGAGAAACATGAATTTGGACAGCCAGTTTCACGTTCTTTGATCAAGAGTTTGCTCAAGCAAAAGATAGAAGACAAGATCACTCAGAAAGAAAGGAAGATCAGGCCGATGATCAATTTCTCTGGAGAAAAACCTACATTCAATGTCTCGATGATCGAGTCGAGCTCTGATCAGACCGTCACTATCGATGAAACATTTCTGATGGAAAAAGCCAAGGCACTGCAAAATAAATTGATGGAATTCAACGTGCCGATCATGATCGAATGATTTGATATCGGGCCTTCTATCGTGCAGATCAGGATCAAACCTGACGAAGGGATCAGGCTCTCTATGATCGAAGGATTGTCCAATGATATTTCTCTCTCGCTCAAATCCAAGTCCGTAAGGATCGTCGCTCCGATCCCAGGGACAGATTGTGTCGGTATCCAATTGCCAAACCCCAAGCCCATTATGGTCAGACTTGGCGACATCTTATGATCCAATGAATTTACTCAAGACATGAAAAAATCAGACAATAATCTTTCATTGGGAAAAGCGATCGATGGGACCGTCGTCATCAAGACACTAGAATCCATGCCACATTTACTCGTGGCTGGAGCGACAGGTTCGGGAAAGTCCGTCGGAGTAAATGATTTCATCTTATCCTTGATGTATCAAAATACTCCTTCTGAACTCAAATTTCTGATGGTTGACCCGAAGCAGGTAGAATTGGAATTGTACGGAGGGCTGCCTTATCTTTTGGCTCCTATCGTATATGAACCAGAAAAAGCATTAAAATTATTGAAGTGGACTGAGCATGAGATGGAGAGAAGATACGGCATCCTCAAAGAAAGCAGAGTCAAAAATATCGATGAATACAATCAGAAGATCAAAGGAGAAAAGATGTTTCGTATCATCTTTGTGATCGATGAGCTCGCAAGTATGATGTTGTCCAAGAGTAAGAGAGACGTAGAAAATTGTATTACCCATATCTCAGCTAAGGCGCGTGCTGTATGAATTCATTTAATTATCGCGACACAGAGACCATCGGTCGATGTCATTACCGGATTGATCAAAGCAAATATTCCTACCAGGATCGCCTTCGGTACCGTATCAGAGATCGACAGTAGAACTATCCTTGGCAAGAAGTGAGCAGAGACCTTATTAGGCAGATGAGATATGCTCTATATGGATCCTTCCACCAAATCACCGATCAGGATCCAGGCTCCTTTTGTCTCTACCGAAGAGATAGAAAAAGTGACGCTAGCACTCAAAAATAAATATATGGACGGACTGACAGAAGAGGATATTTACAATCCTGAGATCGTCAGCTTATTGGAAAATAGTAAATTCGAAGCAGGGGATTATGTCTTCTCAGGATGAGGAAATGACGATGACGAGTTGGTAGAAAAGGCGATCCAGATTATCGGACAGACCAGAAAAGCATCAGCGACATTATTGCAACGCAAACTCAATATCGGATTTGCCCGCGCGGCAAGAGTTATGGATATCTTAGAGGAGAAGTGAGTTATCGGTCCACAAGACGGGGCGAAACCGAGAGATATCTTTATTTAGAAGTGGAGGGTTGGAAAGTTGGAAGGTTGGAAGATTGGAAGATCAGAAAGTTAAAATATTTCCACACTCCCATGCTCCCACATTCCCACACAATATATTTTTATCGCACTAATGATAAGATATGCTTAATTTTGTGTACGATATTCCTACCAAAGTTTTTTTCGGTAAAGGGCAGATTTCTCATCTTGCTGAGCAGATCAAAAGATTTGGAAATAAAATTTTGCTGACCTATGGATCAGGATCGATCAAAGAGAGGTGATTGTATGATGAAGTGATAACGATCTTAAAGGCAGAGAATATCCAGTATCGAGAACTTGCAAATATTGAGCCTAATCCAGACATTACTTCCGTCCGCGAAGGAATAAAGATCTGCAAAGAAAATAATATTCAACTCATCCTCGCAGTCGGAGGAGGAAGTACGATCGATGCATCTAAGTGCATTGCATTGGGATATTTCTACGATGGGGATCCTCGGGATATTTTTTCTAAAGAAACTAATATCACACAAGCATTGCCCCTTTGAACGATTCTTACCTTAGCTGCTACATGAAGTGAAATGAATGCGTGAATGGTCATCAGCAACCGTGAACTGCAAGAAAAGCTTAGTTATGTTTCCAGCATTCTTTGTCCGCAATTCGCTATCCTAGATCCGACCTATACATTCTCCGTCCCCCTCAAACAGACCATCGCAGGGATTGTAGATATCATGAGTCATATTTTCGAACAATATTTTAGTCCGACCGAAGCGACCGAGGTGCAAGATAGCATCGCGGAATGACTCTTGCAGACCTGCATTTACTATGGGCATCATGTCATCGCTGATCTTCAAAATTATGATGCGAGGGCCAATATCATGCGAGCAGGATCACTGGCTTTAAACTGACTTACGGGGCTTGGTAAAGAGCAGGATCGAGCAACACATTCTATAGAACACGCACTCAGCGCAGTCTATGATATCACTCATGGAGACTGACTTGCCATCGTCTTTCCTCATCGGATGGAATATGTTTTATGAGATGGGACAGACACAAAAATTCTGGATAAGTTCGTGGATTTGGCTACCCATGTACGAAATATCCCCTTCCTTGGTGAGCCTCTTGCTATCGCCAAAGCAGGCATCCATGCATTACAAAATTTCCGAAGCCAGATCGGAGCTCCAGCTAAGTTATCAGATGTAGATATTATCACACCAGACCTCGATCTTCTCGCAGATAAAATTATTGCCCATGGACCCATAGGCTGATTTAAACAATTAGAAAAAAAGGACGTCATCAGCATCCTTCAAGCATGCGAATAATGTACCAATTTCTAATTTTCAATTTTCAATTTTCAATTTTCAATTCCCTTCCTATGCTGTTCTTTCCAATTTTCTGATCAGCACATCAAATCCTTGTCTCACTCCCGCATCAAAAATTTCTATCTCGTCAAATATTTTTTTTGCATTTGCGATATATCCAGCGATGGCCTCTCTTCATCGGTTGATCGCGCCTGAGGTTTCAAACATCGTCTTGAGTTGGGTGACTTGTTCTTTCGTCAGCTTTTTTCACAGACATTCTTTCAACAATGATTTCTCTTCATCACTTCCCTTACTGAAAACATAGTGAGTGAAGTAGGTCTGTTGTCATTCTTGGATATCAGCAAACATAGATTTCGTCTTATCTCTGCCTATGAGATCAAAAAGATCATCTCTGATCTGAAATGCGAGTCCTAAATTTTTTCCGAGTTCAGCCACTTGCTTCTGAGTAGCTTCATCTGCTCCTGCGAGGATCGCACCTGTCAGCATAGGTCTGATGAACGTATACGATGCGGTCTTGTACATATTTTTTTTGTCGATAATCTCAAGGGCCGCCGGAGCGGAAACAGAAAGGTCAATATCGATCATTTGACCCACAATGACTTCTTCGATCATCTCTTGGATGTTGATTTTGGCCTTTTTGAGAAATTCTTCAGGGAATGGATATTCCTTATTGAGGAGCCCATACGCCCATGCACAGAGCAGATCTCCAATGAGTATTGCTTGAGACGCTCATGTATGTATTGCATTAGGATCTGTACCCAAGAAGGTCTGGACATAGTTGTGGACAGACGGCTGATTATGTCTTTTATCGGCTTGATCCATAATGTCATCATGTACGAGAGCGAAGGAATGGAATATCTCAAAAAACATACTGAATTGCAGCATGGCTTTCTCCTGTTTGCCTCACAGTCACATATAGACTGCCCGTGCACAGTAAGGTCTGATCCTCTTTCCACCAGAAAAGATAAAGGTATCGATATGATCTACAAACTTTTTTAATCTCCCATCAGCCAAGAGTGCCTTACATTCATCAAGCTTCTCATCGATATAGGTTGCTAAGATGCCATCGAAAGTCGTTTTAAAGTCGATCAAGTCCATTCTTGAAAAGAAGGTGATAAAATTATTTTTTGTTTTAAGTTTTAAGTGCTAAGTTTTAAGTGGCGGTAGTTTTCTTGTATAAAAAATATCCGAAACCTAAAACACAAAACCTAATACCCCCAACAACGTAAGCCTATTTATATTTTTTTATGCACGAGTCTAAATTAATCACTTCATCATCCATCGCTCTTTTATTCCGATGTTCTTTTCCGCAAAGCTGGCACTTGAAGAGGATTTTCATTCATCCATTTTTGATCTCATACGTGACAGGATACATTCTTCCTTGGCAATCTGATGCTCTATCACCAGGAATTTCGCCATCCACATGTAATGATACAAAGCAGTGTGGGCAGTGGTTTCTACATGTCTTATTGGCTAATGGAATTTCTTTCCCACAGTTAATACAGATAAATGATTCATTTATTTTCTTCATTGGAAGTGTTTAAGCGACTAAACGACTAAGCGACCAAACGACATGGAGTTTTTTATGTCTTTACAATATGTTTCATTTAAACGTTTATGCGTTTCAGCGTTTGAACGAGCAAACGACGTGGTGTTTTTTTATAGCTTCTCGATATATTTATAGATCATAATACTAATATGTTTGCAAGTATCTACTAATTTCTCGAAATTCTCATTATCTACATATCCTCTTGTCTGTGCTAAATAAAGCATACTTCTTACTTCTCCGCAGCTTCATTTGGCTATATAAAGGAATCTTCTAAGCTCATTATTTGTTTCTCTTTCAAATCATTCGGCAATATTATTTGAGATACTCAGGGTCGCCCTTAAAATTTGATCTCTAAAAAAATAATTTCTGAATGAATCTTTTGAGAAAATGTCATCCAATGTGTTGTACAAGTTCTGTGCCTCATTCCGGATTTTCAATTCCTCGAAAAGCATTATACAGACTCTCTTAGATAAAAAAACTCTTCAGCGTTTCAACGTTTTGTCGTTTCAACGCTTGGTCGATTCAAACCGAATGGCGGTAGCTATCATACATATACTCCTAAGAGTACAGTGGGTAGCTCCGCCGAGGCATACACCAGGGCTTTGTGGCTCCCAGATTTGATTTAGGAAGTAATATTAGCGCATGACAGACTTGCCAACCATTCAGCAAATTTACTATATCGATTTAGTCATTTTTTGCAAGAGAGGAATAGTAATTTACAAATTTTCAAATGACAGAATGTTTGAAACAGGGCTATTTTTTAAAAATTTAGACATTCATAAATTAAAAAAAATCACTTCTCGTCCGTAGACAAAAAAGTGATCTTCATAAGAAAATGAACCGATTGTATGTGTCTGATCGCTAGTATCTCTTAAATTTAGAATTTTACGTCATCGCCATCATCTTCTGCGATTTTTGTCTCTTCTCTATTTTCCATTCTTTCAGGATTTTCTCTAGCGAAATCGACCTTGACGACTCTGCCCATGAGCTCTTGTCCATCCATCTCCTTTTGCGCTTTAGCAGCGTCTTCTGGATTGACGAATTCCACGAATCCGAATCATCTACTCTTGCCTGTCTCTTTGTCGAGTTTGACTCTAGCAAAAGCCACTTCTCCAAATTTTGAAAATTCTTCTCTGAGTTCTTTTCCTCTCAGCTTTCGATTGAGTCCACCAACGAAAAGCTTGGTCTGACTGATAATAGTCTGATCTTCTCCCATGTACCTATAAATACAAATATAAAGACACTGAAATTTCCATAAACAAAAAAATCCAGTGGCTAATTCTTACAATTTTACTTAAATAATACAAGAGGAAATGGATTTTTTTAGGTGCTTAGAAGTGTAGGTGCTTAGAGGTTTAGGCCTAAACATCTAATAAACTAATCATCTAACCAGCTAGGTCTAAAATTTGCAAAAAAACAAAATCTGAGTATAATTGAAGCATCGTTTAAACGACTAAGTGACCAAACGACCAAACGCTTCTTCGTTTCAACGTTTTAACGCTTAAACGTCCTTATGTCCGATCCAATCCCAACAACAGTACCACCCACAGATAGCTCTGCGCCAACTCCTGCACCAGTCAGTGATTTTTTTGGCTGATCAGAAGATGCTTTCAATAGTAAGGACTTGGTTGTTGAGCCAGAAGCTAAACCAATGACTAATGACCAATGACTAATGACCAATGAAGGAGAGTTTTCTGCGCCAGTTGAAGCGTCAAAGCCAGTAGTTGAAGAAGAGCGAAAAATGCCGACATTTGAGCCTGAAGTGAAGGGAATGACTAATGACCAATCCTTCGGCTTCGCGGAGGACAAGTGACCAATAACCGATGACCAATCCTTCGGCTCCGCGGAGGACAAGTGACTGATGACTAATGAAGGAAGTTTTTCTATGCCCAATTTTGAGTCTTCTCAACCATCCATCGTTCCAAATCCCATCGTTCCCCCACCTTCAGAACCAATAGTACAACCAGAATTTACCATGCCGACGTTTGAACCAGAAGAGGCTTCGCCTGTTGAAAGGTTGAAAGGTTGAAGTGTTGAAAGTGAATGACATTCGATTCCGGCATTTGAACCGCAAATTGCTACAGTTTCTGAACCAACTTTTGAACCAGCTCCAGAACCGATAGTTGGACCTAGTTTGGAGCCGATGCTTGAGGTTGAACCTGAAGAGGCTTCGCCTGTGGAAATATTGAAAAGTTGAAGTGTTGAAGGTGAATGAACTTCGATTCCAGAAGTTGAGCCAGAAGTACAGACAGATAATAGTGAAGAGATAGCGGATAACGAAGAAGAAATATCAACTCCTGAAGTTGAACCGCAAGAACCAATTGCAAATGACAATTGAAAATTAGAAATTGACTTGTCCACGAAGGTGGGAAATTGAAAATTGAAATCCGACATTATGACAAAATTCGATGAATTGTTTCAGATGACGAAACAAGTCGCTGAGATGAAGAAAACTACTGAATGATTTGAATTACTTGGAGCAAATAACGACAAGATCCATGTGATGTACAAATTCTTCATATGAGATGAGGCTTATCCGATGGTGTCAATTACCAAGATGGAGACTGATAAAGAAGCCGATGAAGAAACTTCTCATGAATTGAGTTTCTATCTCAACGAACAAGGTACTGCGCTCAATGTCAATCTCGACGAAGTCCTTCTCTTCGACGAACTGGTAGATCTCCAAGAAGATCTCAAGAAAAAAATGCAAGTGATCGATAAATTAAATAAATTTATTTTCTTGCTCAGTGAAGAATCTAGAAAATTAGAAAAAGAAATCAAAGAAAGAGAAGCAGAAGAACAAGAGATCAAGAAATTGCAGGATGTGTTT
>CAIXFE010000089.1 GCA_903918675.1 uncultured bacterium | reverse complement strand
GGCCGCGATGGGACTGAGATACGGCCCATACTCCTACGGGAGGCAGCAGTGGGGAATCTTGCACAATGGGCGAAAGCCTGATGCAGCGATTCCGCGTGGAGGATGACGCATTACGGTGTGTAAACTCCTTTTTTGGTGGAAGACGAATGACGGTACACCAAGAATAAGGGACGGCTAACTACGTGCCAGCAGCCGCGGTAATACGTAGGTCCCAAGCGTTATCCGGATTTACTGGGCGTAAAGAGTCTGTAGCCTGAAATGCAAGTCAGTTTTCAAATATTCCAGCTCAACTGGAAAAAGGGAATAGATACTGCATTTCTAGAGATTATTGGAGGTTAGTGGAATTTCCGGTGGAGCGGTGAAATGCGTTGATATCGGAAAGAACGCCGAAAGCGAAAGCAGCTAACTATGATAATTCTGACGGTGAGAGACGACAGCTTGAGGAGCAAACGGGATTAGATACCCCGGTAGTTCAAGCCGTAAATTATGTCTGCTAGGTGTCTTCAGCTTGCTGGAGGTGCCGTAATCTAACGAGTTAAGCAGATCGCCTGGGTAGTATATTCGCAAGAATGAAACTCAAAGGGATAGGCGGGGGAACACACAAGCAGTGGATGATCTAGATTAATTGGATGATAAGCCAAAAATCTTACCCAGACTTGACATGGATTGTGTCTACGATGAAAGTCGTATAGCTGTAGCAATACAGCGCTTTTCACAGATGGTGCATGGTCGCCGTCAGCTCGTGCCGCAAGGTGTCTAGTTAAGTCTAGTAACGAGCGCAACCCTCATCGTTAGTTAATATGTCTAACGAGACTGCCCGCGTAAGCGGGAGGAAGGAGAGGATGACGTCAGATCCTCATGCCTCTTACGTCTGGGGCTTCATAGATCATACAATGGGTAGTAACAATGAGAAGCAATACCGCGAGGTGGAGCAAATCTTCAAACCTACCCTTAGTTCGGATTGTAGTCTGGAACTCGACTACATGAAGTTGGAATTGCTAGTAATGGCGAATCAGCATTGTCGCCGTGAATATGTCCCTGTTCCTTGCACTCACCGCCCGTCAAACCATGGGAGTTGGGGCTCTCTAAAGATTCGCCATGCGGGTTAAGGAGAGAACTGATGACTGGGGTTAAGTCGTAACAAGGCATCCTTACCGGAAGGTGAGGATAGACCACCACTCTAACCTATAAGAAAAAAACTAATGCCGACTCATGTCTTTGTCTCTTTCTGATATTATTACGAGAAAACTGCCTGATTAGCCTGTCTGATCAAATGGGCAGTTTTTTTGGTATAAAAAATTTTTTCTGGAAGTTTTCTCCGCGGTTTGGCTTGTGTTTTTTAGGAGGAAATGGAAATCGTGCTTTGTTTTGCTCTTGCATTTTCAAGTAAAGTTGATTATAAGCCTCTCACAAACGTCCCATGGCCTGCCTGCCGGTAGGCAGGGATCCCCCGGACACGCGACTTGCCTGCGTAAACAGTCGGGGAAAACAATGGCTTAGAGAAGTAATTCCCTAAGTTTTTTCTATTCTGGTAGTATTTCTATTTCTTCTTCTCATAGATGATTTTGTTTGCTAATGATTCTCCTTCTGGTCTTCTTTTCCAAATCTTGACGGGCGACTTTTGCTACTTCTCCACCTGATTTACTTGCCTTTTGGATATTCTCAAATCATATGCTGTCTTCTACTTTCATAATCTCTGTGGTGGATGCTTCTCCAAGTAAATTAAAAATGAGTTCTAAATCATTCATATGATCTCTGAGATTCTGCTTGTCCAACCCTTTATAGTCCTTGTATTCTTGTGCAGATAGGCCAAAGGTAGCCTGATAGATTTCATCGGTCAAGATAGCGTACTCTATTCCGTTTTTGATTCCTCTCTGTTTTCGTTCGTCGGTTAAGGTGTTTCTTACTGCTATCCCTCTTTCTCTCTTCTGTATCCGATCTTGAGGATATCATTTTCTTTGATAGAGATTTCTCATCCTTTCCATGGCGAGTTCTGGATCGTCAATCTCTTGGATCCTTTCATGTCCCACTTTAGCTAATCGAAGTTTAAATGGCTCTACTTTGGGTGATGGGATGGATTGGATAATACGAAATAATCATTCCGTGTTTGCTGAGGTATTGATTCTTGTTTTCCCAGTCTCTCAAGACATTTCTAGAGGGGGACAATTTGTCCCCATGTAGAAATTGAGTTCTTTATCCCTCTTCCTCATCTTCTTAAGATAGTCCTTTGGATTTTTCGAATCTGTAAGCACAGCTATCACATCTAATACAGAGAAATATCGCTCTTCCTGGTGCCATATTTTACGGACTTTTTTGTTTTGGAAAATTGAAATTGTAGTTTTCATCAGCATTTCTTAGAATATAAAGCTTTGTGAGCAATTGTATCCCTGAAAAACTGGAAAAAAATGGATAAAAGTAAGACAAACTTCTTTTGAGATAACGCTATTTATTTGTGTTTACAAAGAATTATTTCTAGGGGTGGCGTTAAAATTGACAGGGAATTAATTCTGAGTATAATTTAATTGCTTTACGTTGTATGTGTCCGTATTATGATTGATATCTCTACAAATAATGTATTACTTGCTCCCCCAGAGTCTCCATTAATTTTTTGAGATGCTCATTTGTCGATGAGTGAAGATATGGATCATATTCACAGAATCACTACAAAAAAATCATTTGACGTTATTTCTGATACACTACCATGAAAGAAAAATAACGAGAAGCCACTTTCTCAGATGTCCATACAAAAATCATTACCACTCGCTTCTCCTCAAGAGATCTTACTTAGTGAAGCTGAACATACTCTGTCCATGAATTATGACACCTTGCTTTCAGATCCAATATTAAGGAAAGAATTTTTGGAAAAAATACATATCGAAACGTATATTAAGCCTTATAGGTGAACTGTTAGGTTATATCAAGAGCTTGGTATGAGGCATCATGGCGGAAGCATCGAAGACATAAGAGAAAAATTATGTGATCCAGAGAAAATTTATGATGAGGGCTCATTCCTCATGAGCAAAGACGAATATATTACCACAATAATCCCTAGAATAAATGAGTGAATCAAAAAGATTCTGCTACAACGAAAAAGTGATGCTGATGCCTATGATGATTTATTTCAAACATTTAATCTCTCTGAAGAAGATAGAGAAATGGTGAAAAGAGATGTGCTAATAAATTTTCTTGCGACACAGAAATGAAAAAACTATCTAAGAAATTTTTCTCTAAATTTAAATGAGATTAAATGATTCCTTTCTGGTGCGACACCATCATTTTATGAAGGAATGTTTGGCTCAGATACCTCTGAGTTTATCCAGAGTATTATACAATATACTTTAGATGCCCATTCTAAGAATGCATTGCATGCTCTTCAGCAAAAATATGATGGGAATAAATCAGTCCATACTCTGCTTGGAAATACATTAGATCGTTCTCCAGAATGATACGTACATGTCTATCATTATACACATGGAAATTCTCTGGAAAAGATATCTCAGTGATGATTGGCTTTGGCCATGCTTTACTCGAAGTTATTGGATACAAAAGATGGTTTTGAAGAACGCATCAAAACTGACGAGATATTTGATCAATATGCTCCACAGTGACTTGGATTTAAACGCCAGACTTCTATGTATGCTTTACCTGATTATCATGGATCTACGGAAGTAGTCGGTCATGGAAATGTTCTTCTGGAAATAGCAATCAATCCTCAAGATGCAATAGTTGTCGATGCTACCTATTATGATCAATCGCCATCATATGATCTAACTGATGAAGCCATTTCTCCGTTTGCTAAAAAATATTGGGCTAGTGCAATACCGCTTCAAGATTTTTTGAGACTTTCCCCTTTAGAACAAATTAAGAGATTTATAAACCCGGAGATACTCATCAAAAAAGATACTCCTCCAGAACGTATAAAAGTCATTAATGTAGAACAGCATAAAATTAAAGGTGACTCTATTACTCTTTTTTAAAGCAGGGTTCTCATTTAAGGAGATTTAAGGTTGGCTTAAGGACAATCCTTATACTCTCGACTGTTTTTTATTTTATCATTTTTTTCTATGACTAAAAAACAACGGCAAGGTCTTGTTGGCATCATCGTAGCCTCTTCGGCACTTGTCTTTCTCGCATGATGTCAAAATGGTAATGCAAACATGGGACCTCAAAATCCACCACCACAACACAGATGAGATTTCGGATCATGAAATTGGGGCTCAGGAGGTATGCATAGATGAAATAGAGGTCCATGAAATGTCACTCCATCTCAGTCTAATCCAGCTCCGGGAAATCAATAATATTCACACATAAAAAAATAAATCTGGATTTCTTCACAGACAGATTTATTTCATGTTTGGGTTTGTATATGACTGGTTTAATTTTGTAATGCTTTTTTAAGCTCTTCTAATTCCTTAGTTAAATTTGTTTTTTCAAGTAGCCATACTTCTTCGAGATTAAACATTCTCATCCATTCTGGGATCGCTTCTTCTGGGTAGATCCCTATGATCATGCAGTTCCCTTTTATCATATTTATTACTATTTCTCTGGGAGTTTGCTGTCCGGTGGGGAACTCTCTTTCATGATGTATTTCTTTTGCAGATATAGACATAATGCATTCGTTGTAAATAAATTGTAGATGATCTTACTCAATCCTTCTTGCGTTTGTGTCTATAAGTTTATCAAACATACCTTCGAATATTGCTTCCATTATTTCCTTCTCATACTCAAGATTCAACTGTTTTACTATCTCTATGGCTTCTAGAATAGATGATGCGCCCTGGTTGATGATGGCTGTTCTTGTTATTTGTGTATCACTTATTATTTCACTTGTTCCTGGGCTATCACAAAACACTCAAAGTAAATATGTCTCATTGATAAATCATATCTTTTTAATCTCTTTTTCGAATAAAGCTTTTTCGATTGTTTGATTGTTGGCTGCTGTATTGATTACTACTTTTGCGGCTTCTTTAAATTCTGCCCCAACCGAATGAGTGGATATCATGTTATCTATTTCCTCCAAAAATGATGACATTTTTTATAACAAGATGAATAAATCTTAGATTTAAGATCATATTTATTTTATCGCCAAAGTCAACTCCTCTAAGCTCTATTAAATTATGTTCTTTTATACAATGAATCTGATCTGAAAAATAAATACGTCAGTAAGAAAAAACTTATGATGATGACGGGGATGGTGATATAAGAAAGCTGATAGTTAAGGCCGACATTATAGAGACTATGGAGCCCAAATCACAGAAGGATCCCAATCAATGTCGGGATGATGATAGAATGTCGTTTCTTGAAACTTATAGTAGTAAACGCGATTAACCCAGTAGCGACGACATGAATTAGTGCACTGATCAATCCCCTGCCGATGAGCATTTGCAAGACGTTGATATTATTATGATTTAAGAGGTTCACTACGATGTAGAGGATATTCTCGATGAAACTAAAGCCTAACGCGATAAGGATACAAAACAAGATTAGGTCAGTCTGATTTATTCTTTTCTCTTCATAGAGCAGATTGTTCCCTGCGTTGTACTTGAGATACTCTTCTGCGTATGCCGAGACTAGGAAGAATATCAGTACCGAGCTCAAGCCCAATAAGTAGCCTCCATAGGCGATTGCGAGAAAAAATAATGCTCCAATGAGAATGGTCTGAAGGATCTTTTTGTATCGGTTGCTGAAGATCAGAGTTAGAGCAATGACGAATATCGTGCAGTATATGATGAAGAAGACAATCGATTGGCCATTGGATATGGAAGCTTGAAGGTTGAAGGCTGTGATCTGTGGGAATCGTTGGGCGAGGTAAGTATAGATGAAAAGGATGGCTACAAGAAATATACCCGTGAAGAGGATCTTGAATGAGATGACTCTTTTGATCTTTTTCTCAGAAAAAATGGTATTGAGAATCCAAATCCGTATATAGATAATAACGAGGCTGGCTATAATTGGTCGGATGATTTGCATATCGTCGGAGGGATTAAAACAGTGTTATAATAGTTATCGGAGGATTGTTTTCAATCTTATGTCATCCTGAACAACGTGAAGGATATAAGTGAAATAATTATATTCTTCTCCCGACCCGTCGGGATCAGAATGACACAATTTATTATTTATCTTACATCATGACCGTAGGAAGCTTATTACAAAATCCTAAGTATACAGAAAAATTTGTCTTGGAGAAATTGCTCTGCTTATTTTTGCAATGCACCAGAGAGGAATTGTGGACTGACGAAAAAAGGCAGCTGGACGAGGATCAGGTTCAGAAAATCCTTTCTGCTTATGATGATTATGTCGTCAAAAAGAAGCCACTAGAATATGTCATGGGCTATGTAGAATTTTTCTGAAATAAATTTCTGGTCAATGAAGCGACATTGATCCCAAGGCCAGAAACG
>CAIXFE010000088.1 GCA_903918675.1 uncultured bacterium | reverse complement strand
TCTACCACTTCGTCGACGGAAGAGAAATCCGGGTTCGTCACTATCTCTACGAGGGGAGTCCCTGCGCGATTGAAATCCAGCAATGCTTCTCCTCCCTGATGGATCATCTTAGCGGTATCGCATTCCATATGCGCGTCATGGATATGAACGGTTTTCTGCGCGGTATAATTATCTAAGAAAAAATTTAGCTGGCCTTGGACGCAGGTCGGTTCGTAGAGCTGGGTAATCTGATATCCCATGGGCAGATCGGGATAGAAATACGATTTCCTATCAAACTTAGAAATTTCTTGAATCTTGCAATGCATTGCTTTCCCTAGTATCAATGCCTTCTCCAAAACATCCTGACTGAGTGTGGGAAGCGCGCCGGGTTGTCCTGTGCAAACGGGACAGATATTCGTATTGGGCTCTAGCGTCTCGAAGTTCTGCTCATTTTTACATTGGCAAAACATTTTATTTATGGACTTCAGTTTTACATGGATCTCTAGGCCTATGGTGAGTAACATATCAGAGGATTGATTGATTAAAAAATTACAGATTGAGGATTGCAGATTTAAATGTAGCTATTTCTTCTTTTGTTTCAATTAAAAAAAATGGTGGCGTGAAATCGGGCTGTTTTCCACTAAGTTTTGCTATTGTAAAATATTGGCTTTCTTATACCAAACTGCTTTCGAAATCTGTAATCACTTCACTTCGTTCGTGCTGACAGTTTCTTTCATCCTGAGGGACGAAGGACAAGTCGTCGGTATACATCCTCCTTCAAAAACATTTTCAGTTTTTGATTGAAGGATGTATAGTTGCTGTCACAACAATTCCTTATTTCATTTCCCCACTGTTGTGGACAAGGGACTTGTTTGGGCAGCAACTATACCTCTCGCATCCAAAAAAAGCTTCGTTTTACTAGTTTTTTTGGTGGTCGAGTGTATTCGCTCTGATTGATGATATCAGTGCCACACCGATAAATCATGCACCTAGTAATCAAGTGATTACTTCGGGGACTTCATGGAAGGCGTTGATAAACATGATGACTGCAAGTGCTAAGATCGCTCGAAATGCTCCATGTTCGAGATATCTATATTTAGTCAACGTTCACTTTTTGACAAGCATGATCGTCAAACTTCTGACGAACATCGCTCCGATCCCAAGTCATAAGGCGATGATGAAAATATTTTTGCTGAGCGCGAATGCACCGATGACTCCGTCAAAGGAGAAACTTGCATCCAAAACCTCGAGATACATGAAGAGGGAAAATCAGACTTTGACTGCGTTCTGTGTGAGAACTTTTTTTTTGTCCAACAGTCACGCGAGTCCGTCTACCAGGACATAGACGATGATTCATCGAATCCCTGACATAAGAAATGAAAGGACTTCGTTACCAGGAAGTAATTTTGTAATCCCGATCAGGATAAGGAGTGTTATGATGATCTCTACCGATTTTAGTTCTCAGATTTTTTTCAATGCTCTCTCTATCGGAGCGATCCGATGATTTTGTTTCTCTACATCTAGGAAAAAATTTAATGCGACCATAAGCAAAAACGATCCTCCAAAACCTGCGATAATGATATGTGATGAGGTAAGAATTTGTGCATAAAGATTTGGGTTGAAAATCGCTAAATTAAGAGTCTGGATAATTCAGATATGTCCTACGATAGCTGCGATAATCAATGGAAAAATGACTCTCATCCCAAAAACTGCGATGACCATTCATCGAGTCAAGAATCTTTGTTGTCGACGATGAGACATCTTTTTGAGCACAGTAGCATTGATGATAGCGTTATCGAATGAGAGCGATGTCTCCAATACTCCTAAGATCAAG
>CAIXFE010000087.1 GCA_903918675.1 uncultured bacterium | reverse complement strand
TACAAAGTTATGGATTCCGTGGTGAAGCATTGGCCAGTATCGCTGAGGTAAGCAAGACCTCCGTGATTTCTAAGACTACCTACGCCGAGATAGGAAGCAAACTGACGAAAGTAGGGTCAGAACTCATCCTTAAACATCAGCCGGTAGGCTTTGAACATGGGACGATCGTGACCGTAGAGGATCTCTTCTACAATGTGCCTGCGAGACTCAAGTTTCTCAAATCTTCTCAGACTGAATTTTTTTACTGCTACAACTACTTCGTGGACGTGGCGTTGTATCATCACGACAAACACTTCGTCTTCAAGAAAAATGAAAAAATAGTCTTTGATTTACCGCCCACAGATGATATTTTTACGAGAATCCAAGACGTCTTCAAAAAGGATCGATCAGCCAATCTCAAGGACATTACTTACCAAGATGAGAACATTAGTTTGACCGGGTTGGTCTCAGATGCACAACTTCGTTTTTGATCAGCAGAACATACGAGGATCTATGTAAATAGTAGACCCATTCAGGATAAAATTATCAAGAAGGCATTGATGGACGCATATCACAGACAGATATCCCCAGGAGAATATCCTTTTGCTTTATTGATGATAGAGAGCACTCCCGGTATGGTAGACGTCAATGTCCATCCCAGAAAACTCGAGGTCAAATTCGCTGATCCAGGAAAGATCTATGATATCATTTTCCATACTGTCCAGAAAACGTTAGGGGAAAATAAGGTTGCCTCGGCTTGAATCTGACAAATCTGAGAAGGGGC
Source organism: uncultured bacterium (assembly GCA_903918675.1). Classification (GTDB taxonomy): domain Bacteria; phylum Patescibacteriota; class Gracilibacteria; order Absconditabacterales; family Absconditicoccaceae; genus CAJBLF01. The sequence goes on along the minus strand of CAIXFE010000087.1, from coordinate 838 downwards.
TGAAAGATCTGAAATAGCTCCCGGTTTTCAATCCTCAACCCTTTCATCCTGTAAGGACAACCCTCAACCCTCAACCCACGCGACCAATTTATTCTGAGCGAATGATGTGCAAGATTTTGTTCGCTTGTCGCGTGATTTCGATCATGATGAAACGCCAGAATTTCGAAATCAAGAGATTGGGAATTATAAAATAGTAGGGCAAGCGCGAAATTCTTACATCGTACTGCAATCAGACGAAGCTATCTATTATATTGATCAACATGCGCTCGCAGAGAGGATCGCTTTTGAGAAAATGAAAAGAAATATCGCAGACAAGACCTGACTAAAATCAGAAGTTGTTCTCCAACCTATTACTGTCGAGATGCATAGCATTCCAAATATTCAGGATAAAATAGATCAGCTCAATGCACTATGATTTGATTGTGGCCTCTTGTCAGAGAATAAGATCGTCATCTATGCTATTCCGCAGATTTTCATGATCTACAAAGTCGATATCGAAGAATTATTCAACCATATTCTCTACTTACCGCAGATCTCTTATGATCATATCTTGGATAAAATCTTCGCGAGCAAAGCCTGTAAGATCTCTATCAAAGCAGGAGATAAATTATCCTATCAAGAAATGCAGCACCTCGTACAAGAAGGATTTACTGCTATTCCAGGAATGTTTGTCTGCCAACATGGAAGGTCTTTTTTTGTGAGGATTGATAAGAAAGATGTCGATAAGCTCTTTGATAGATAGTCTCACCTTAATCAGCGCACTTTTCCTCATCCCCCACCCCCTTCTCCTTCAGAGAAGGGGAGCTTAACGTGCCAAGATGCCCTCTCAGAAGGAGAG
>CAIXFE010000086.1 GCA_903918675.1 uncultured bacterium | reverse complement strand
TTAGTACTCTCTTGCTTAGCAGCGATCCAGGCGCCTATCATCATGATGAGTCAAAATAGGAAAGAAGAGATAGATCGTCAGAGATCAGAAAATGATTATATCATCAACCTCAAAGCAGAGACCCAGATACACAACATCGATGAAAAGATAAACATCTTGGTAATAGAGCAAATGAGAAAAATGTTTAAATTACAAGAAGGACAATTAGAGTTGCTTAATGAGATCAAGAAAATGGTAAAAAAATAATTGGGATTGTCATTCCTATCTCAAGGCAAACTTGTCTACCGGAAGGCAGCGCCACAACCAGAATCCATGATTATGGAAATGCTGAAGGTAACTGACAATGGATATTGTCAGTATATCAACTATGACTGCTTTCCCAACTCAATAATTTTCTCTATAAGCGGAAGGGGATAAATCATTTCATCTTCTTGCAATCACTGTTGGAAAAATACCGTGGAAGCAGTCATCCCTGGTAAGGTATTTACTTCGATGATGATCAGATCCCCAGTTTGCGTATGCATAAACGCATCTATACGACTATAACACGCGAGTCAAAGTACGTGAGAAACCTTTTCAATCGATTGTTTAACCTGTTCAATAGCCTCTACGCTCACATAGGGTTGAGGCGGGGGAGTAAGATTGACTCCTGTTCATCACATAAATTTTTCTTCTACAGAAAGGACTTCTTCGGCAGCAATGGTTTGACTCGGATTGAGTGCATGGATATGATCCTTGAGTCCAATGATACTTACCGTTACTTCGATATATCCAGAAACAACTTTTCGTTGAATATTTAGATTATTTAAATCAGCGACATCCGTCTCTACAAATTCTTCGATAAGGAGTTGATCCACTTTATGTGTCGGCATACTGATAATTCCATGATCTGGATGAATGGCTTTGGCAGGGACATATAACTCATCACTACGATAATATCACAGAACTTTCTGAAATTGTTCATAATTAGAAAACTTAAAGATCCCTGCAGAACAACCATCATCGATCGGTTTGAGGATCCACGCATGAGAGGGGATACGCGCGACAATTTCATCCCGTATTTTAGATTCATCCCCATAAGTATCCACGATAATATAACGCGCAGTGCGCACATGAGGGATCTCCGCTTGATCGATGATCTTCTTAGTATCGACTTTGTTTGCACAGATACGGCTCGCCTCAACTCATGGGCCATTATATTTCATCCCCAGAGAATCTAACAATGCTTGGATAGTACCATCTTCACCGTCACCTCCATGCAATCCAAGGAATACAAATGAATATTTTTTCGCCATTTCTTCTCGCGAAGTAGCGTAAGGCACAAACAGGGTTCAAGCTCACATCTCCACATCTACATGTAAATGTTCACAGAGACTTTCTTGATATGCCAGAAGCTGTGCAAAATAATTTGGATCCTGCCACAGCGCGATTTTTGTCTCAATTTCTTCGACACTATGAAGCAACCACAAAGAGAGCGGTATATAATATAAGACATTATCTGTAGTAAGGATAATCGGCAAGGGAGTATATTTCTGAGAATTTTGTAATTTCATAAGTACATTCGTCCCAGAAAGGACAGAGACCTGCCTCTCTGCGGTGTTTCATCCAAATACCACAGGAATAGCTTCTTTTTTACTTACGGATGTATCATAGGATGCAAGTTTTTTATCCATCACGTATTCTATAGTCTGACGATGTGTCCATCCCAGGAGAGAAGTCTGTTGGAAAAGAAAACTATTTTGCTCCATCCCACTGATAGGATTGATATCACTAAACCAGATCCTTCCATCAGACAAGACTCGTCAGTCTAACCTAGCAAAATCTCTCAATCCAAACGCATAAAATACTTTTTGCGCTTGTACTCTAATCTGCTGGATCACTTCGGGATCCCAATGCGCAGGAGTAGAGTAAATCGTATCTGTAGTCGATAAATATTTTTTACGATAATCAAAGAACGTATCATGAGCAAATTCGATCTGCGTAGGCAAGAGCGCAACTGCCTCTTTCTGATCATTTTCCAGGACCAAAATGGTAAATTCTTTCCCTGTGCAAAAAGGTTCTATCAAGACCTCATCTTCTTGATCAAAACACTGGGCGATATTTTTTTCTAGATCTTGTACATTCTCGAAGATATGCACGCCGATACTAGATCCTCCATGCAAAGGCTTCACTACCCGTTTCCCTTCATTCAGCTGAGGCAATACTTCTCATTTCTTATGCATCAAACTATTCCCCAGTGTCACAAAATTATTTTCTGCGAGAATCTCCTGACAACGCATTTTATCGGAAGTATTCGCACAGCCCGCAACTCCAGAACCAACATATCTGACCTTCAGATCTTCCAATATCTGCTGCAGTTGCCCATCTTCTCAGAAAGGTCCAGGGATAGTAGGGAATACAATATCTTGCTGCTGGATAAGTTGTCTCCATTCTTGTCCCGGCAATCATCATTGCTGTTTCAGATAATAGTCAAAATCCAATGGCGTATTGGAATAAATCTGCTTAGAGGGGATAGAAAACCGCTCATAATGAGGATTGATATACAATATCGTAATATCAAATCTTTCTTTATCCAGATGATCATAGAGCGAACGAGCAGAGTTGAGCGCGATGCCCCTTTCCGCAGAGGGTCAGCCCGTAACGATCGCCAACTTAGTTTTTTTCATGATACATAAAAAACATATAAACAATTGCTTGAAGGATATTGTTCCAACGAATAATTTCAACCTCAATTATAGTACATTCACCATAAATCTAGGAGCAAAAGCGACGAAGATTTTGGCTTGAATGTACTATAGAGTAAATATTACGAATCTCTAAATTCAAAAACAATTTACTATATTAGCGGCCAGAATTCTATGCTATAAATTTCTCTCGCATTTTTTGATGATATCATTAGATTTAATGCCAGTTAGCCCACACACAGCGATTTTTAATTATTTACTGAATAAAATGTCCGATCGCTTTATAGTAGTCGATGAAAATGATACCATCATCTGATATAAAACGAAAGAGGAACTAGACGAGGCGAATGATTTTTATAGAGTAAGCGCGCTTCGACTGACCAATTCCAAATGAGAGATCTTAATTGCACAGAGAGCATATAATAAATCACATAACCCTTGAATCCGATGACCAGCAGTCGCGTGAACGGTAGAGGAGTGAGAAAGTTATGAAGACAATATCATCAAAGAAACAGAGGAAGAGATCTGACTTAAGGACATAGAGATCATCCCATGACCTAAATTTAAAAAAGATGCGATTGGGAAAAACCGTCACTTCACACAAGTATTCACGGCCATCATAGACAAAGATATTTCTGAATTCATCATTCAAGAAGACGAAGTAGCAGCGATCAAGCGAATATCAGCTGAAGAGCTCAGAAAAGACATTACGTCCCATCCAGAAAACTACTTAAAATCCATGCTAGAGTATGTAGAAATGTTTTCACCTTTTACTCAAGACTAGGAATCTCATGCCAAAACTCTACCCCATAGTCGATGAGAACGACATCATCATCTGATACAAAGCTAAAAAAGATATCGATTATCAGAAGGATTTTTATAGAGCAACAGCGTTGTGGCTTACAAATTCTCGTTGAGAAATTTTAATCACGCAAAGATCTTCAGATAAGAGACGAGATGCTAACAAGCGATTCCCTGCAGTAGCAGGGACAGTAGAGGAGTGAGAGACTTACGAAGAGAATATCCTCAAGGAAATGAAAGAAGAGTTAGGACTAGTAAACATTCCCGTTACTCTAGGAGCTAAGGTCAAACATGAAGGGGAAACCAGATATATCGGCCAACGATTTTTGGCTACCCTAGACAAAGGAATCGATGAATTCACATTCGACAAAAAAGAAATATCTGCGATCAAATGGATCTCAAGGGAAAAACTAGAAAAAGATGTAGCAGCCCATCCAGAGAATTACCTCCCTGATATGAAAAAATATATGGAAGGGTTCAATTTCTAATTTTTAACATCCAGCATTAAAAATACTTTCTACTTTCTACTTTGTACTTTCTACTAATTTATAAAATATCCATATTTTTTAATAATCGCCTTAATCTTCTCCGCAAGCTCTTCATTTAGCATCTTGGCTAACTTATACAGCCTATTGATACTGGTATGATGCTTGTTTTTTTTCAAAATATTTGCTCGGATAGTTGTATCCAAAGATTTTCGCTGTTTTCTTAAGAGCTTTTTGACTAACTCATCGACGTATCCCTGCGAAACCATGGACGGATTGTACAGACTTTCCAATATTGCCAATTCCAGGCAAGCTACGGGAAATTGGGTCTTATGAATGACAATTTTCTTCGTAAGTTTAGAGAAGAATCCAAAAAGATTTCATTTTTCTTTGGCTTTAGAATAGGTTTTGAAGACGATCTGCTTATCAAACATCAGAACCTCAGTAGATTGTTTGCTCTGATTGACGATCAAGAGTTCTTCAGGGGCATCAAAAGACGCAAGATTCAATTCCAATGCTTTGACTCCTCCGATATACCAGGTAGAGCTGAGATATTCACGACAGTGCTTCTTAACCAATGACCAGTAGAAACGGTCAATAATCATTTCACGAGAAACCTTGTCTTCAGGATCTTTGACGAAGAAGACATTCTTTTTGATGTTTTCCAGATATCATCTATTTTTCAGGTAATAAACCATCTTGTATACCTTCTGCAGAGTAGACATGTCGTCCTGGATATTGTTGAGTATATCTCCGATCTTTTTTATGTCAACTAATTTTCATTTCCGTTTTATCAACTTTTTAACCACAGTGTCAAAACTC
>CAIXFE010000085.1 GCA_903918675.1 uncultured bacterium | reverse complement strand
GAGTTTTGACACTGTGGTTAAAAAGTTGATAAAACGGAAATGAAAATTAGTTGACATAAAAAAGATCGGAGATATACTCAACAATATCCAGGACGACATGTCTACTCTGCAGAAGGTATACAAGATGGTTTATTACCTGAAGAATAGATGATATCTGGAAAACATCAAAAAGAATGTCTTCTTCGTCAAAGATCCTGAAGACAAGGTTTCTCGTGAAATGATTATTGACCGTTTCTATTGGCCACTGGTCAAAAAGCATTGTCGTGAATATCTTACTTCTTCTCGATATATAGGAGGCGTCAAAGCTCTTGAATTAAATCTTTCCTCTTTTGATGCCCCTGAAGAACTCTTGATCGTCAATCAGAGCAAACAATCTACTGAGGTTCTGATGTTTGATAAGCAGATCGTCTTCAAAACCTATTCTAAAGCCAAGGAAAAATGAAATCTTTTTGGCTTCTTTTGTAAGTTAACAAAGAAAATTACTATTCACAAAACTCAATTTCCTGTAGCTTGCCTGGAATTGGCAATATTGGAAAGTCTGTACAATCCGTCCATGGTTTCGCAGGGATACGTCGATGAGCTAGTCAAAAAGCTCTTAAGAAAACAGCGAAAATCCTTAGACACGACTATCCGAGCAAATATTTTGAAAAAAAACAAGCATCATACCAGTATCAATAGACTGTATAAACTCTCTAAGACGCTAAATGAAGAGCTTGCGGAGAAGATCAAGGCGATAATTAAAAAATATGGATATTTTATAAATTAGCTTAAAGCTTCTAGCGTAAAGCTTAAAGCTTAAGGCTTGGGGTTGGAAATTTTATTTTTTGAATGGTATCATGAAGAACATTATTCTCTGTGATGATGGGGAGGTTCAGGAAGTCTCAACACTATGTAAAAAATATGGATTTGGTATTGAAATCCAGGCTTTACATAAACCAAGTCTCCATGAAGATAAGGAGCAGATCGAACTCCATGAGAAATGCATCAAAGGGATCGCGCCTCTTTCTTTACATGCTCCTTTTGGGGATCTTTGTCCGGGGAGTTCAGATCCTATGATCAGAGAAGTAACGAGACATCGTTTTGAGCTCGCCTATCGTATGGCTGTCAGACTTGGTGTGTCGCATATTGTCTTCCATATCTGATATGTGCCAGGGACGAGCTGGTTTGATAATTATATCAAGCGTTTCGTCGATTTTTGGCATGAGTTTCTGGAAGGTAAGTCTACAGATATGTCTTTTTACATTGAGAATCACCTCGAGCATACTCCTGAGATGTTATCGAGAGTCTTAACTGGGATCAATAGAAAGAATGTGAAGGCTTGCCTAGATATTGGGCATGCGCACTGTCATTCTAAGGTATCTGTAGTGGAACGAATTAAAGTCTTGCAAGATCAGATTGGCTATGTCCATATGCATGATAATCATGGGAAGGAAGATGAACATCTAGGATTGGGACAAGGGAATATGTCATTAGTTGCTGTCTGCAAGGCATTAGAAAAATATGCTCCTGATGCGATATGGGCACCCGAAGCTAAAGCACAATGGTTGCAAGAATCGATTGATCGATTGAAAGAAAATAAGTTCTTATAGGCTAGATGCTTGAAGCTAGATGTATGAATTTATTTTGAAAACATTTCTACATACTCCATTACGACTTTTAGGTATTTCTCTGGATGAGAGGCAATGTCTTTCTCTAGTTGTTCCCTAAAGATTCGTGCGACTGCTTCTACCTCATCTTTCTGGATGGTAAATTCAGAGATATCTTTGTCTAGTGTCGCATGAAAGATTTGGAGAAAATAATTGGTGCCATGATTGCGCCTGACCTTTGGTCATTTGATGACTTGGATATCTGTGATTCACAATTCTTCCTGGATCTCTTTGATGATATTTTCTTCGTAACTTTCTCACTCCTCTACCGTTCACGCGACTGCCGGTCATCGGATTCAAGGGTTATGTGACTTATTGTATGCTCTCTGAGCAATTAAGATTTCTCATTTGGAATTGGTCAGTCGAAGTGCGCTTACTCTATAAAAATCATTTGCCTCGTCTAGTTCCTCTTTCGTTTTATATCAGATGATGATATCGTTTTCATCGACGACTATGAAAGAATTTGCCATTCGTATGGTGAATAATTAAAAACTAAAAGTTGCAATGAAGGGATTTTTTGTAAATATTTGATCACGTTTCCACGCTTCCCACCCTCCCACGTTCGCACTCTATTTTATCTGTTCTTCCAAAAATTCTCCCAATGATTTATACCCATGATATGCCAGTGCTTGAGGGAGAAAACTCTTGTCCGTCATCCCAGGAATAGTATTCACTTCTAGAAAATAAAATTTCCCTTTGCTATAGATGAAATCTATCCTTGCTAATGTTTTGAGCTTCATCCTTTTATAAATCTTTGTAGCTGTTTTTTCTAGTGTAGATTGCATCTTCTTATCTATCTGAGCAGGCGTGATTTCCTGTGTTTCGGCCCATTCATATTTTGCTGCAAAGTCGAAAAATTCTCTGGCAGTAATGACCTCAGTCACGGCGATCGGTGTCACTTTCTTATCATAATCTCCGATGACCGAGACCGTGAATTCTCTGCCTTTGATCGCTTGCTGGATAATGACGTCGTCGTATTTCAAAATGGTCTGGATGAGCTTCTTGGCTTTTGCGATATTGTCAAAAACGCCACTATCTACCGATGATCCTCCATGATTGGGTTTGACGAAAAGTCTGCCTTTGATTTTACATGTCTTCATGTCATCCGTATGTTGGATCAGACAACTCTGAGGGGTCGTGAATCCGACGTCTTGGACAATCATATTAGTCAGATATTTATTCATGCAGATACTATGTGCTTCTGATCAAGAGAGTAAAAACTTTTTCCCCATCATCTCAAGGAGTCAGATGATTTTCCCATCTTCGATAAATTCTCCATGTCCCATAGGGACGACAAGGTCATATTTGGCTTGTTGTGCAACAAATTTCTGCATATCTTCTGGCAGAACAAAAACGTCCACCTTGTGATTTTTCTTGAGATGGGATTCTACGTTTTTTGCACTTTTGAAAGAGATTTCTCTCTCTTTGGTTCATCAGGTGAGAAGGGCGATTTTTTTCATGAAAGTGAAATTAATCAAATAAAAAATCATGTAAGTAATATTCAAACATGATTTATGTTAACAAATTCTCTTACATTTTCCAGAGATCTTTTCCGTGAAATTCTAAAGATTCCATTGGTATGCTTTCTTTTTCTCGTCCATTATTTCTTTCTATGAATTGAAAATAATTAACATGTGTATGTGGTAAATCTTCCATTCCACTTGCACAAACAGATCAGATAATGTCATCGGAAGTTACTCTCATATCCATTTGTATCTTGTATGATGGATCTACATGCATATATTCTGAAAATGTGTTAAACCCATGATCAATACAAACGGAATTGCACTCATTTGCATATTTAAAATCCATTCCATATTCATCAATGCCACTTTTGATATCACAAACTTTTCAATCTAAGATAGGAGTTATTTGGGTTCAAATAGGGACAAGAAAATCCATGGCATATGTACTTCCATATTTTTGCTGATGAGTTATTGGGCTTCTATCTATGTATATTTTCTTCCATCGTTGAAGCTCTAATACATCCAATAGTTCAGGTTTTGCACGCAAATCTTTTGGCCAATATTTATTCACAACATCTTCGCCAAAAATCTTTATCAGTTTTCTTAAAGTCTTGTCCTGATAAATCGTTGCTGTGTACTTGCTTAACTTACATGTTTTTCTATCTATCGGTATAGGGAAGTGGCAGATTTGCATGTTTGCAAAAAAAATCTAAAAGTCGTATCTATGTATAGATATTTCCTTAGAGAAGTCAATCCTTGTTTATGTAGATTCCGGCTGCAAACTGTGGTCCTCCTTCGTGGAGGATAAACGCCGGAATGACGATATTCACTATTTCTTTACTATTTTCTTGATCTCATTGAGCAACTCTAATTGTCCTTCTTGCAATTTAAACATTCTTTTCATCTGTTCGATGACGAGGATATTCATCTTTTCATCTATGTTCTGGATCTGTGTCTCTGCTTTGAGGTTGATGATATAATCATTTTCTGATCTCTGACGATCTATCTCTTCTTTCCTATTTTGACTCATCATGATGATAGGCGCCTGGATCGCTGCTAAGCAAGAGAGTACTAAATTCAACAAAATAAATGGATAAGGATCGAATCATTTGTTCATGAGGAAGAAAGCATTTGTTACTATCCATATCAAAAGTATAATTCAGAAAATCGTTATAAATTTTCGACTTCATCCAAATGAGGCTACACCATCGGCCATTTTCTGCCCTAAGGTGAGAGTGCCAACGCTTTTTTCCAATAATGTTTTTGTAATGTTTTCATTATTCTTGATCGCATCGGCTACAAGCTGGTTCATCTTTTTGATCTTGAGATCTTCTTGGCGGAGGAAGTTGGGGACTGTCTTTTTCTTCATGGGGAGGGATGAAGTGATAAAAATGATAAAGTGATAAAATGATGGCTAATTATCCAATATAGATCCTTCTATCTTCTCTAATGCTCTGGCTACACGATCTTTGAGGAGAAGATATCTTTCCTTCGTTTTGGCTTGAATGGCTCTTGGATTATTTAGAAGATACTCTTTTGTCTTTATCTGGTCTATACAACATATTTCATCTTCTGCCATTTGATCTCCTGTCATATCTACGATCTCTCCATCGGGTAACCTGTTTCGATAATGGTCGT
>CAIXFE010000084.1 GCA_903918675.1 uncultured bacterium | reverse complement strand
TGGAGGTTTGTCCGCGAATACGGACTTCACATTAGAAAGTGATGGAATCTTTTTGATTTTTTCGAATAACAAGAAATCTCCCAGAAATTCGGGGAGATCCTTGCCATGTGTTACATGGACTTACCTGCGCTGCCTGCAGGGGTTTGTATGGTTATAAGCTTATCGTCTTTACATATAAATTTCTCCACTTTTTTCGTTTGGGTTTCATCATTCCCAGCCCTTTTTTATTTGAGCCGTTGATTATACCGCAGACTAACACTGATATCGGAATAGTCCATCCCTCGAGGAATATCAATACGTCTAATGTACTGGTCATTCTATACGGAGGAGAAAAGTGTCCGAACATACACAGAATCCAGCGGATAATGAACCAGAGTAGACCAATAGCGATTCCAATACATCCTCCACAGATTTCTCCTATGAGTATATTAACCATAATGTGATCAATATCTGATCTGTAGATCAGAGTAATCATCATCCCTATGACTAACAGACCTCCTGCAATGATACAGGGTTCTAATGTCCAAGGATCAAGAATCTCGATCCAAAGCAATAAAGAGAATGTTGTTATTAAGAACTTCCAGAAGAAGTCTATTGTGGTAGTCAAGAATATTCCTGCAATAAATACACAGACATATCCTATGTAGCAGTTTGCTGGCACATCTTTCAGCCAGCTCGTACTCATTATGATCCAAAGCAGTGCTGGAATAATGAGGGAATAAATTAAGATCGAAATTTTCTTCATCTTTTGTTTATTTTTTTTAATCATCATCGTCTCGTGATACTTGTTCCGCACCCTGCAAAGGTTGCTCCGATGATGATCATGATCATCGTGAATCCTGTCTCTCCAGGCGCACTGGATGAGGATGTTAGTAAAAGAAATAGCCATGACACAAACCAGCCAATGAAGAAGCCAATTAATGTTCCTATTGATGTGATGATTATTAGTCTCACTACATCAGAGAAACAAACTCTATCGACTTTCAACCAGCACCATTTGATGATGCCTCCTGTTAGGAGTAATAGTGATATTCCAACCAGCCAAGAGTCCCAGTTGTAACTGTTCCAAGTTGTCTTTACATATAGGATTCCAACAGTTGCTAATATAGCAAATGCAGCACCCTTTGTAGTTAACTTATTGCCCCCAAAAGACTTGGATATAAGTATCCCACATATGGTAATCACTATGCCTCCGATGATATCCGTCCCGGATAAGCTTTCGACCCAGGAGATATGTAATAGCATTATTGCAACAGCGGGGACGATCAGAAATGCGAATAGTAGTCCACATTTTCTCAGTGCTTCTGAGATATGGTCATCTATATTAACAAGCGGATTCAATTCTTTAGTCTTGTCCCATGAGGGTAGATCAACCCTTTTCAGTAGGTATGCGATGATCCCCCCAAGCATGGAGCCTATGATGAGGTACCACTTTATGAGGTTGAGATCAAACCATACTCCTATTAAGATTAAACTACACATCACAATAAATTGCAAAAATACCATTTTTTTTACAATATTATCTTTTTCTTTGGCGTCCTCTAATTCTTCATATAGCCAACCTATGGTCAATCCAGTAATGAAAGTTAGTGCTGAAAGCACAATTCCCCAGATGTCATCTTCTATTACGAAATAGCCTATGAGTGGCATCGAGGATACCAATATTATAAGAATGAATCCTGCGGATATATTTTTTAATGTTTTGGTCTGGATAAATATTCCATAGGCCCCAAAGATAATTATTGGTATCCGCATATAATCCGGCTCACCCATAGTTGCGAGAATAATTATGGTGGGGAGCAGAAATATTAATAAGAAGAGTCTTAAGTTTGCTGCATGTTTTTCATCCCACTTTTTGCATATCCATCCCCATATTTGATAGCATATTAAAATAGGGATAAATGAAAAGAATTTCGATAACCCTAAGAAAGTTATCATTGCTGCAGTAATGGTAGCGAATATTACTATTCGTCCCATCTCTTTAAATGAAAACTTCTCGGCGAGATTTTCTATTTTTGATTTACCTATAAGAAAGGCAATCAAAAAGAATGGTATCGCCCATAACGGGGGCGATTCAAGAAGATTACACTGCAATAATGCGAGTACGATTGCAGTCGGCACCATCAGTGCCATAAACGATGTGTAAAAAGTTTTTTGTTTCATGGTATTTGTTTTTTTTGATTTGTTTTTTATCTGTATTGATTCTTACTGAAAAAGATCAGGCTACCCATAATAAAACCTATAGCCAGGATATACAATCCTATTGATCTTAGTATTGTCCCTAATGAAAGGTAATAGAATGCCATTCCCATCGCAATGGGGCTTAATTGGAGGATCTGAAATTGGGTTTTGCCCATTATCCACTCTGTGGTAATGATGAAAGGGATAACGGCCCACCATCCAAGTCGCCAGTTAATCTTCCTTTTTCGGCGGAAGATTGCGATTAGAATTCCTATGAAAAATTCCTCGACATACCAAACAATAATGCCTATTGTCGGTATATTAGGTATCTCCCAGGGGGTCTTCCATACGATCCAGGCAAGTGCCAGGATGATGGGTAACAATAATACTTTTTTCGTTTTCATATTTCGTTTTCATATTTTTTTAGAATTTTGTTTTTTCTCCCCTAAGTCATAGTTATTTCTTCTTTATTGTCAAGCATTTATGCTTCTGACTTGTCTTTCTGGGGGAGAATAGAAGGAATAGGAGGCAAGGGATTTGGAGTAATGGGGCTTAGTGGGTATAATTGGAGGGTGGCTTAAAGACTTTAGAGCTTAGAGCTTAGATCTTGGACCTTAGATCTTGGACTTTAGACCTTAGACCTTAGATCTTGGAACTTAGACTTTTGAAATTAGTTAATCGTTAGTCATTGATCAACTACGTCTCATGTATTCAATCCAGAAAAAAACATTTTACTTTATAGCAATTCAAACCGATGTCTCAGACCTGATTTCATTCTGCACGAAAAGCATACTTCAAGATTATCTTATCCTTGCTTGTGCTTTCTCTTTTGGTGTATGCATTCTTCCTCATAGATGGAATTTTTCTCCATCAGAAGATCAATAGTCAGAGTCTCGTCCTTTCTGGGCAAACCAAGATCGAAGAGAGTTACAAGGCCTTGACGGGATATAATAAGTTGCAGGCTGTGAAGCTCCTAGAAGATCAACAAACGGAGATCCCTCGATCTGATCATATCAATGCAATTATCAAGATGCTCGAGGATATTAAAAATGTCCAGACGAGTGGGACGATCATCCTCTCTGATTTCAAAGTGGATACCGATACCTTGAGTCTCAAAGGAGAAGTTTCAGCGCTCCCTATCTTGTATGCTTCTGATCCTACGAAGGGAGTGGTTTCTCTCTTGGATAGATTTTCACAGTTAGATTTCATCAAAGATATCCGTATCCAGACCTATGATAAAGTGGGTGATAGTGGATACTTTCAGTTTGTTTTAGAAGCTAACATTATCAACGATGGCGGAACTCAATAACAACGATCTTATTATCGATAGATTGCTCTGAGAACAAAAGCAATTGGATGCGAAAGATTTTATCATACATGCAGATAAGCAGACTGATACCTCATGAGATAATCAGGTCTCTATCAGCTCTTCTAGAGTGATGGACATCAGATACAGGATATATTTTCTGATCGCATTGGTGTTGTTTGTCGTCTTGGGTCTGTATGTCGTATTGCCTGGATGGGATGTATTCCAATCGACGCAAGCGTCTTTGCAATCTATCAATTTAAAGGTGGATAATTTCGCTACTAAGAAATTGAAGATGGATGCTGATAAAGCTTTGATCGCTAAGATGGCGAGTCAGGAAAGCCTGATCGTCTCTTGTCTCAATCAGAGAGTGGGATGCCAAGATATCGATCAGTCGATCAGAAATAATTTCTCTTTTGCGAGATCGTATATCCAGCTCAACAATCTTTCTGATCCCAAGATGCTTATCAATGAAAAAGTCTTACTGGCAAATATCAATTGATATCTCCTCCAAGATTCTGATGGATCCTCAAACGGGAATATCACACAGATCGTGATCGGAGAGCCCAAGCAGTTTATGGACAATCTGCGATATGTTCCTTTGAAACTCACGATCAGCTTCCAAAATAAGGACAGTCTCCTCTCCTTCCTAGATAATGTAGAGAAGAAAATTCTCCCAGATCCTGAGTATCGTGTCCTGTACAAGATAGATAAAGTCTCATATGATATCGCAAATTATACTACTCAGCAAAGCGTGGGGATCGATCTAAATGCGTATTATTACACAGATTAGCTTAAAGATTTTAGAGCTTAGATCTTAGAAATTATTTAGAAATTAGAAATTGAAAATTAGAAATTTATTCTTTATTCATCCTATGGAAGAGCAAGAGTTACAAGAAAGTGAAATGCAGGGGATTGATAGAGCTATCGTCTCTACCTTGCAATCGATAGATAGAAGAAACTTTGGGACCAAAGATAAGATTTTGTTTTTCAGAGAACTCTCTTATCTCTTGAGTGGAGGAGTCTCTTTCTCTGATGCGATGGAACTGATCAGTACGACTTCATCGAGTTATGCGATCAAGGAAATTGCTAAGACGATCTCTGAGTATATTCATCAGGGAAAGAGTCTGTCCTATGCGCTCAATAGATTGCCTGCATATTTTGATCAATGAGATTACAGTATCGTCAAGGCTGGTGAAGCTTCTGGTAATTTGCCACAAGTATTGCAATCACTTTCACAAGAATACGTCTATGTCTCTGAGATCAAAAATAAATATATCTGAGCCCTGATGTATCCAGCGATTTTGCTTGTCATCGCGGTAGCGGCAGTATTCGCATTATTTCTCTTGGTCTTGCCAAGCGTCTTTTCTATCGCCGATAGTTTCACTGCGGTAAAGTTACCCTGGATTACGCAAATGTTGAGAGATATGACGCTTTTTTTCCAGCAACAACGAAAATTATTGCTGAGCATCATCCTGTGATTATCCTTGGCAGGCTGAATATTTTTTTCTTCTGATACAGGAAAGAAGCGTTGGTTTGCTATCTTGCTGAGTATCCCTTTGATCGGAAAGATGACGAAATATTTCTATCTGGTAAGATGGTGTAGGTATATGAAGTTGCTTTTGAATTCATGATTGAATTATGTACAGACCTTCCAATTGCTGAGAGATATCCTTTGAATTACCGCATATCAAGATATGATTGAGCGTGTCCTTGCCAATCTCAATAAGGGACAGAGCATTTATGCCAGTCTCAAAGATGAGACCTATCTCCTTCCTTCTGATGTCGCAGTGATGATCAAAGTCGGAGAAGAATCTGCAAATTTATCCAATTCCTTGGATAACATCTTACATATGTATGAATCAGATCTTGATAATTTGATCGGTCGTTTAGCAAAGGTGATAGAGCCTATTATGCTGATCTTTATCGGAGGCGTTATCTTAGTCATTGCCTTAGGGATCTTTGGATTGATTCTGCAAATCATGCAAGGGGCCTGACTTTAATTAGGAATGTGGCATTAGAAATGAGGAATTGTCGAGAGAAGTGGAAAAAGCGGGATGAATCTGGGATGAATGTGGGCTTGACTTTCCTTACTAAATATATAATATGTCCGTTGCAAAATAAATAATTCCGGTTACAATTATATTATACAATCCATTTTATTCCTAATCTTATTGCCATGCCCAATAATGAAGACCTAGCTTGAATAACAAGAGACGCTAAGACTCTTTTGTGTTCTGCACAACAGATAAAGAATCAAGACGAGAGATTAAAAGAGTTATTATCTGTATTTGAAAGTCCCCAACGATCTACCCTAGACAAAGACCAAAAATCAAATCTTAATACCGAGCTAGCAGATAAGTTAGAGGAATTGAAAGTTATCCAAACGGAATCCATTGAAAAAGAAAAAAAAACTCCAGAATTTGAAAAAGAAACATTTAGGATTGATAGTTCGGGTGCGGATTGGCACGAAGTTACAGACAAAGATAGCACAAATCCTTTTCTCAAAAAGTTTGTAAATGCAGGAAAGAAGATAAAAGCAAATGAAGCTGGTGATGTTGTAGAGTATCTGG
The DNA here is from genome assembly GCA_903918675.1 of uncultured bacterium. Taxonomy (GTDB): domain Bacteria; phylum Patescibacteriota; class Gracilibacteria; order Absconditabacterales; family Absconditicoccaceae; genus CAJBLF01. Next base: position 17,717 of record CAIXFE010000084.1, on the reverse strand, counting down.
ATGGAGATGAAAAATGAGAGCAGATATTTATTGATTATCCTTTATTTATTGAAAAATTAATTAATACTCCTTGAACTAAATATACTGGCATGTCTAAACAAGCATTGGAAGAAAAATATATTCTTACAAAACAAAAAGCTATTTTGATGGCTTGAGATCCATGAGTACCTAGTGAAAAATATGATACATTTAGAAAGACTAATATCCAAAAAAAACAACTTGCGGGCTGCTGGCATCCAGATGGTGAGGAGTTCTGTTGTGTCGGAGAAATTTCCTTTGTTTGGATGGTTGGCGGTGGTTGCGCGGCATTCACTCAGTATGGATGGAGTTGCCGCACTGATTGTAGTGCTTTCGGTTTCAGTGGTCGTTTGCTCAAGGACTAGACCGGCTCGAAGAGCCGAAGATAGATATCGCAAGAGATTCGACTATTTGACTATTTGTGAAGATCGTGGTTTCAGAAAATACATCGAGAAAAAAATCGCCTTGCGATTTTTTTCTTTTTTCCTATAAAGATTATTGCCGAAGTTCATTATCTTATGTCCTTTACAGGGTAAAGGATAATGGAGTGTGCATGTCTAGTTCAATAGCCCCCTCTAATGTATAGTTGGAGGAGTCAAAGATTATATTATCGGCTACGATAGTATAACGAATGTAGTGGCTATATTTCTTGTTTGCGGGCTACTGGAATCCAAATAATAAGAAATTCTATAATGTCGGAGAAATTTCCTATGTTTGGATGGTTGGCGGTGATTACGCAAAATTCAAACAGAATAAATGGAATTACAACAATGATTATAGTGCTTTCGGTTTCAGTGGTCGTTTGCTCAAGAACTGGAAACTAAGCTGATCTCTTCCCCGCAACTCTGTGGGGTTTGGGTCAGCTTTATTGCTTATATTTTAGTATGCTAAACGCAGATAAACTTCTTTGTGATCTCTTTCAATCATATTACGATACTCGTCAGTATAAGAGAAACACAAGGAGCGCTGTGGTATTTGAAATGGATTATGAATCTAAGCTTTTTACTTTACGAGAAGATTTAGTACATGGAACGTATACCATTAGTCCAAGTATTTGTTTTGTCATCACTGACCCTGTCCAGAGAGAAATCTTTGCTGCTGATTTTCGTGATAGGATAGTGCACCACTTGATTTACAATTACATCTATGAGCTTTTTGATCGTCATTTTATCTATGACAGTTATAGTTGTAGATTAGAAAAAGGGACTCATTTTGGCATCAAGAGAGTAGAATATTTTCTTCGCTCTTGTACGCAGAATTATAGCCGTGATGCTTATATACTTAAACTGGATATCAAAGGATTCTTTATGCACATAGATAAGCATATCTTATTTGATCAGATACAAAATTTTCTACAATCTAAAAAAGAAGGACTTTCGGTAGATTATGGCTTTCTTATGAGGCTTATTTATCAAGTTGTTTTTCATGATTCTACTAAAGATTGTGTTATCAAATGAAAAAAGTCTGACCGAAATTGATTGCCAGACGACAAGAGCTTGTTTCATTCACTGGAAAACACAGGACTCGCTATCTGAAATTTGACGAGTCAATTATTCGCAAATATCTACTTGGATGCTTTGGATAAATATATCAAGTATGGACTGTGATTTAAGTATTACGGCAGATATGTGGATGACTTCATTATCATTGATACCGATAAACAAAAGTTATTGTCAGCGATTCCTCAAATCAGAGATTTTTTAAGTGATACATTACATCTTACTCTTCATCCCAAGAAAATATATCTTCAACATTATGCTAAGTGAGTACAGTTTCTCTGAGTATATATCAAACCGTATCGCACGTATATCCGCAAGAGAACGATAGGAAGATTCTGGGAGAAAGTGCAGGAAATAAATGCGAATAAAAAAATTGATAAGGAGCTCATTCAATCGGTTACTAATTCTTATCTATGAACTCTCAGCCATTACAAAACATATAGGATTAGAAAAAAAGTAACAAAAAATTTCAATAATAGATTCCGATCGCATTTCCATTTTACAAACTCTCATGAAAAGGTCGCTCCTAATATCAGAAAACTTACCTCATCTGAAATCAGAAATCTTTATCCTCAATGATACTACAATGGCAACATACGATAATTTACCCGTTTATAAAATCTCTTATGATTTACTGCAAAAATTGTTTCTCGTGGTCCATAATTTTCGCAGAGAATACAAATATACGATTTGAGAGACAATCAAGAAAGAGGTTATTGACTTGATTGTCTCAATCTATCGTACAAACGCTCATGCTGAAAAGCAATCATATCTTGAACAAGCAAGAGGGCATATCGAAGTAGTCAGATTACTCATCAGATTGTCAAAAGATTTGAGAGAAACGGACTTGAAAGATTTTGTCGTTATCAATCATATGATAGAATCAATCAGCAAACAGCTGACTGCACGAGAAAAGTTCTGTAGATAATTTGATTGTTCCCCTATTGAAGCATTCTGAAATTGAAATATTGAAATTGATTTACTCTCATTTTTTACTATACAATTGATGATTTTTTTACTGCTAATCTCCCTCATGGTTTGGATTATTTTCATTGCCATCCTCGTGCTATTTATCCTCTTTTACAACTTCTATTTTCTCCGTCAGCCAAAACGTAAAATTCTCCATAATGACAACCATTTTCTCAGCCCTGCAGAAGGGAAGATTATCGCTATTGTGGATAGTGGGGAGGCAGATAAAGCAATTTATAAGAAACAAAGGAAAGTGTTGGATGATTTTACTGCTGGAGTGGGAAGAGATGCTACGATGATTGTCATCGAGATGAAATTGACGGATGTGCATTATCAGAGAGCTCCTCATGATGCAAGATTGATTGCTCAACATCATAGGAAAGGTTCTTATGCTAATGCGGTGTTTGGTGCAAAGAGTTTGCATGCCACGGATAAGAATGAACATAATGAAATGATTTTCATAACTCATGATCATATCACTTTCAAGATTGTCCAGATCGCTTGATTGCTAGCAAGGAGGATTGTAAGTTTTATCCAAAAAGACCAACAGATGACGCAAGGTGAAACTATCGGTCTTATCAGATTGTGAAGTCAGGTGGTTGTCGTTTTCGATGACCATGTTGAAGTCACCGTCAAGGTCGGTCAACGTGTGGTAGATGGGGAGACGGTGTTGGGAGTGAAGAAATAGGTGGTGGAACGATAGGGTATAGAACGATGGGTTATGGAACGATAGGGATTGGGGATTGAAAGATTGAGAGATTGAGAGGTGGAGGAATTTGCTTAAGGCATGAGGCTTAAGGCCACTTAGGATGTCTAAGATCTAAAGACTAAAGACTAATAAAGACTAAAGACTACTTCCTTGTCGTTACATCCCAAGCTCTCACTAATTCATTGACGAAATCGTCGATTTCTTTGGGATCTTTTGATAATAATTTTTTTGCTCCGCAGCATTTGATATGATTGGTCAGAAGCTTGGTATTGATGCTCTTGAGGAGACCGATGGTGGCGTTTACTTGCTGGGCGATGTCGACGCAATAGGCGTTATCGTCTACCATTTTCTCGATCTTTTTGATCATGCCGGCGGATTTTTTGACGGCGGTTTTGAGACAATCGGAATGTTGTACTTTCATTTTAGATTAAAGATTAAAGATAAAAGATAAAAGATAAAAGTGAGATCGTAATTTGTTTCGGCCAAGTCCGAACGTAATTGGTAATATGTTCGCTACGCTCGCGTAATTGCTATTGAAGTGGTTTTAGAATATTTTACCTGAGAGTTTTGCGAGTCGTCGAAAAAGAGCTAAGAAGATTATTGTCATTATTAGGGGAGCAATTTTGGAAATCCAGTTGATTTTATTGGGGCGATAGAGTTTCAGTAAGAGTGAATTCGTTACCACAGAGACTGAACTTAATGCCATTGCAAGTCCTGCAAATTCTGGTCTGAGCGCTATACCAAATGTAGATAAGGCTCAGGCTGCGATAGGGATCCCCAGCACGTTGTACATCAGAGAAAAAAATAAATTTTGTCTGATCTTGCCTACGGTTTCCTTGCTGAGACTGATCGCATTGCTGATGTCGTTGAGATCGTTTTTCATGAGGATGATTCCACCACTTTCCATCGCGACATCGGTTCAACTTCACATTACTATTCCAAGATCTGCTTGCATGAGTGCTGGAGCATCATTGATCCCATCGCCGATCATGGCTACTTTATGCCCTTTTTTTTGCAGCTTTATAACTTCATCAGCTTTGTGTTCAGGCAAAACTTGCGCGATGACGTTCATTGGCTCTATGCCCACGAGTTGTGCAATCGCATGTGCCGTCCTTTCGTTGTCTCAGGTGATCATATAGATTTCGTATCATTGCTTCTGTAGCTTCTGGATCGCTTCTTGAGCATTTTTTTTCACGGTGTCGGCGACTGCGATCATCCCTAGGAATTTTTCTGTGTCAGCGAGCAAGAGCACGGTTTTTCATTCAGATTCTAACTTTTCTATCTGTTCTTGATGAGTGATCGTAATTTTATTTTCCATCAATAACTTTTTCGTTCAGAGATAATATGTTGTTCAACTTGTTCACAGCACTCATCTTCCTGGAAGCGCCTGGAAGTGCTGGATATCTATGGTGTCTAATTTTTTTGTCTCTCCATATTTTATAATCGCTTCCGCTAAAGGATGTTCCGATTTTTTTTCCAATGCGACGGCTATCGAGAGGAGCGTCTTCTCATTTATGGCTCCGAAACTAATAACATCCGTCACCTCCGGTGTGCCTTGCGTCAGTGTCCCTGTCTTATCGAAAATAATTGCTGTGATTTTGCAGGCCATTTCTAGCGGTTCTCCTCATTTGACCAAGATACCGTATTGCGCTCATTTCCCAGTTCCAACCATGATCGCTGTAGGTGTCGCGAGTCATAATGCACAGGGACAGGCGACCACGATCACGGCTGCGAAATACATTAATGATGCATTGAAACTTGCTCCCAAAATGAAATATCGGATAATGAAAACGATGATAGCTCCTATGATAACTGTGGGTACGAAGATGCTAGAAATTTTGTCTGCGATGGATTGTATCGGTGCTTTGGATCATTGTGCATCTTGGATGAGTTTGATGATCTGTGAAAGTTTGGTGTCCAAGCCTATTTGCATCGTCTGCATTTCGAAGCTTCCGGTCACATTTATCGTGCCTGCAAAGACTTGTGATCCTACGGTTTTTTCTACTGGGATGCTTTCACCAGTCAGCATTGCCTCGTCTACACTGCTATATCCATTGATAATTTTTCCATCGACAGGAATCTTTTCTCCTGGTCTGACGATGATGATATCATCTATTTTCACCTCCTCGATAGGGATATCTCTGCTGTCATTCCCTACTTTTATTCTGGCTGTCTTGGGGGCTAATTGCATGAGCTTCGCGATAGATTCAGAAGTTTTTCCTTTGGCTTTGGCTTCCAAATACTTTCATAAGGAGACGAACATGATGAGAAGCGCTGCGACTTCGAAGTAGATATTCGGGATTTTCATTCAGCCTGTTCATATGAGAGATCTCGTCTGGAGATAAAAGGTGAGATAATTGTATAGACTATACAGGAATGCGACGAGTGTCCCGATCGCTATCAATGAAAACATATTTGCTGTCCTGACTTTCAGCGCAGATCGGGCTCCTTGATAGAACTCTCTGCCTATCACAAAAATAATTGGCAATGTCAGCAACAATGAAATCATCGCCGAGATTGGCATAATGGTTGTATCGAAGGGGAGTCATGGAACGAAATCATAGATCATGAAAATGATCATTGGGATACTCAAAATCAATGCTCGGAGAAATTTATTTTTTCGGAGTCTGATTTCTTTTTGTCTTTTTTCCGTCTCTTTGGTCGCATTCAGCGTCTCATCAGCGAGTGTGGCTGTGTATCAGAGATGTTTGATGGCCTCTTGGATTTCTGCAAAATTAACTTGCTGATCGTCTCGAGTAACCGTTGCTTTTTCTGCAGAAAAATTGACATTGACCTCTTGGACTCCTTGCATGTCTTTCAGTCCATGTTCAATGAGCAGAGCACAGGAACCGCAATGCATACCTTCGATATCTAAGCTTGATTTTTTCATAAGAAGGATAAAATGATAAAGTGATAAAATGATAAAGTTATTTAATTATTACTTGGGCGTTATGACTTAATCCCATCGCACAAGTAAATCCAAACGTTCCTGTCTTGGTCGCTTTGAATTGGAAGGTTATGGTATTTCCTTTCTTTACCAATTGCGTGTTGTTATCTAATCCTGGTAATAAGATAGTGCTCATACATCAGCCGATGTCTATCTGAGAATCGATGATGATCGTATATGTTTTCCCTGATTGTAAATTTAGCGTAGCAGGAGTGAGTCCATCGCTGGTATAGGTCATATGGATGGTTTCCTCTTGGGGAGCGGCAATTTGTCATTGGTTATTGGTTATTGGTCATTGGGAATTGATCACTAATCATTGGCTAACGATATGGTATGCGTTACTGATATTGTAGATTCACAATAAGAGAACAAGGACACCTACGACTCTGTAAAAATATTTTGCGAAATTTCCTTTGACGAAACTTGCGATAGCTCATATACTTAAAAGCCCAGGCAAGGTGCCCAATGCAAAGATACCCATAACTAATGCGCCTTGGATAAATTTTCCCGTGCTGATAGCATACACTTGCATCGCGAACGTAAATCCGCAGGGCAAGAAGAAAGTAAGTAGTCCTGTGAGGAATGCTGATCCTTTCGGGGTAAATTTCTGCTGGGTGTTGTGGATATCCTTACTAAGAAATTTAGGTAATCCTATGGAAAAACTACTGAGTCTTGGAAAGATATTGATGAGATTTAATCATAGGAGTAACATAATGAGCCCTACAATAATAGTGAGTATGGCCATGGTGCTGGCAGATAATTTAATGAATGATCCAAACAGTCCGAGCAATCCACCTAGCGCCGCAAATCATAAAATTCTTCCTGCGTTGAAATAGAGTTGAGGGACAATTCTTTTTGCTGGTGTAAGATTTTCATTTTCTTGATTCCACTTTGCACTAATAGCTAAGATTAATCAGCCGACCAATGCCATGCAGCTTGAAATCCCAGCAGTTAAGCCGATCAAAAGCACGATGGGCAACGATGGAGCATTGTTGTTGATGATCCCATTGAAGGAAATGCCCAGATGAGAGATGATCATATAGAGTGCAAATACTCCTAGCAAGATACCGAGAAACATCCAGTAGTCGTTTGGATTTTTACTTAACCAGGGATTTTTCTGATCTTCGCCGACGTGATATCAGAGTTTCTCTATGCTTTCTTGTATTGCGTGCATATCGGGTTGTGCGTCTTGGAATCTAATCTCTACCTTTCAGTGAGCAGTGTTGGCTTTGACCTCGTGGACGTGAGGAATTTTTTTGAGCGTGGACTCAATCATCATCTCGCAGCTATGACAATGCATTCCGCTGACGTGTAAGGTAATTTTTTGATCCATGTTTGTGTATAAAAGATAAATATTTTCACTACTACCATAACCATAGGTATAGGTCTATTATAAGAGAATTATTTTTAAATGCAAATCTTTTTTTATCGACTAAACGACTAAACGTAGAAGCGACTAAGCGATTGTTTTTTTATTGAAACCTAGAGTATAATCACTACAGTATCTGTATCTTTATCCCTTGCAGAACATGAAGAGAGCGTTTACTCTTATCGAGATAGTTATTGTCCTAGTAATTATCGGCATCCTGATGGGAGTGACGATGAAATTCTGATCCAATCGCATCACTGATCTCAAAGCGCAGTCATTCAAAGATAAATTTGCTGATAGTTATACCAGTGTTGTATCTCAAGATTTAGCGTCTAGTTATCATGGACAGGAACATTATCAATCTGTGCATATCCTTATAGACTCTGGGATGTCCTACCAATATGATAGTGGCGTGCTTACTTCGCTCATCTACGATCCACAACATATGTCTCTGACAAACCTACAACTCAACGATCATGCGGTATCCTCCATTCAGCTTTCTTTGACTCCCTATCATATTTGATGTGCTAATGATGGATCTAGTTCAGGAGTAGTTTCCTTTCAGTTGCTTATAGATCAGAATGAAAAATATTGTTTCAGTATCTCTCTAGATACTTGTGCATTGAGCGAAGCAGCGTGTGAATAATGACTTAGATGGGAGAGCTTAAAAATTAGAGCTTAAAACTTAGAACTTCTTTAGAAATTGAAAATTAGAAATTAGAAATTGAAATAATTTTATCTTCTTATGTGTCTATGAAAAGGAGAAAATCTGCATTCACTCTGATAGAGATCATGATAGCGCTTACGGTGTTTGCTATCGGGATCTTGGCTGTGTTGCGTTTGATTACTCAGAATTTGATCTCTATGGATAAGGCGGAGACGAGGACCTTGGCTACTTTTTTGGCGAAAGAGGGGATTGCATTGACCTATAATATCAGAGATGCCAACCTGGAAAAATGATTACCTCGAAATTGTCTGCTCACGGATCAAAATCTTAGTTCCGTTTTTAATACTACAGATGCTGATAATGCCTGTGTTTGGTCTTTCTCTTCATGAGCGATCGACCATCAGGTGTTGCAGCTTGGATTTGCGTCTAGTTGATATTATACTGCGGCTCCGGTATCGCTCCAATCTTCTTTTCTAGATAATTTCCGTGCTTTTAATCTGTGAGTATTTACCTGACCAGTCGGAGGGAAAGATATTTCTCGATATGCTCCTATGAATCTCTCTGATACCTGAAATGCGACAATCTTCGCAAGATATATTGTATTTACATGAGTGAAAGAATGAGATACCATTCTGCCTCTGCAGGATATCTTGAAAGTAGAATCTCATGTGTTGTTTATCAAAGGAACGCTTACTGGCGAAATTGTTTTAGAGAGTATGATTGGGAAGTGGTAGTTGAGGGTTGAGGGGTTGAAAGTTGCGGGTTGAGAAGTTGAGAGTTTAAAAATTTGAGCATTTAGAACATTCAGAAATTGTTTCTTAAATTTTAAATTCTTAAATTTGAAAATTTATATTGGTTTTATTTGTTCGTTGCTATTATGATCAAGAAGCGCAATGCATTCACTCTGATTGAACTTATGATTGTGATCGTCATCATAGGCCTCTTGTCTGTGATCTTATTGAAGACGTATACTTGGATCACTGAGATGACCTTCCGTGTGCAGCAGACTAAAAATGTGCATCAAGAAGTATTGCATGTTACTCAAGTGCTTCAAAATTTCGCTGATAGAGATGAGATTGATTTTTCTCAATACAGTTGATTGGATGCTACGCAATGAATTACAGATACGCTCTATCTTACCTGACAAGACGGATCGTTAAAATTCTATGCGAGCGGAGATTGTATGCCAAACGTGATAGCAGGTCAGCTAGTAGTTACCGGTTCCTGTGCATTGATGATGGAACAATCCGGGCAAGTCCTTCAGCTCACGGATCCTCATAAAGTAGTTTTGAACAACGTTGTCTTCAAGGTTATCCCCTTTGCTGCCAATGATGCGTATCTTCAATCTGATGCAGAATGTGCGGGTAGCGATTATCTTCATTGTCTGAATAAGCCATGATTCCGATTGCTCTTAGACGCATATAGTATCAATTATGGTACGCAATGGGCAACGCATGTACATATTCCATTACAATTATTCTATTAGTCGCTGATCTTTTTATGAATTGATAATTTATAATGTATAATATATAATGGCGGAGTTTCTTTATACAAAAAGAACACCGAAATTATTAATTATCAATTATAAATTATACATTTATCTCTTCCTCTTCTTCTATGCGCAAGCAATGAAACATAAGTATCCTCGTCATCTTCGTCCTGCTTGCGACGTCATTATTGTGAGTCTTGGCTATGAACTTTGTTCAGCAGATGATGAAGCAATCTGCGAGTACGTTTAATTATTACCAGTCCTATTATCTCGCTAAGTGATGAATAGAATTTGGATTGACGGAACTTACTCATCGTGGGATCGGGTTTGATCAAGTAGTGAATTCGTGAAGTGCATTCATTTCATGAAATTTCTTATGTGCGGGAAGATGCGATCTGTGGTTTGCTTTGTCTTGAACCTCAAATATGTTGTCTGATAATTTTCGAGAGACGTCTGGATGTCAGGATCCTTTTGTATTGACGGGAGGCCAGTCTCTCATCGTCCCTTTGTTTAAAGGCAATACTCCTACAAGTTATGGAGACAGTTTCTCTGCGGATATTACGTATACGAATCTCTATGATGCTATGGCAGATATTAATATCGATACGACCTATGATCAAGAGGTGGTCTTTGGAATGCTGGTACTTTCTGGTGAAGATCTCTCTTCTGATGGAATATTTTTCAGGACAGGAGATCTGGAAAATGGGCTCCATGGATTTCTCTCTGATTTCCAATCCTATGTTCATTTAGCAGATATTTCAAATATTGCTAATCAACATATCGACCCCTATAGATTCTATTTTATGATTTCCAATCCTGGAGAAACTAAGGTCACTTTCTGTCTTGCTAGCAAAGTCCCTTTGCCTACGCAGCAATATTATCTGAAGAGCCGATGAGCATATGATGATCAGCAACTTGGTTTAGACGCTGTCTATAAACAGCCGATACCCGACTTCTTAGCAAATGGATATATGAAGTATTAGAACGATGGAACGATAGGGGGTGGAACGATGGAACGTTGAGGGAAGGGTGGAAAGGTTGAAAGGTGGCGGGATTCTTTAATCGTCATTTTGTCGTCAATGCGTAGTTGCGGATGGAATCTAGAGTTCTAAATAAAAAAAATCCCAATTCCGCAGAATCAGGATCTATGTTTTTAATTATTAATACCTATCGTTCTATTCTTCCATCGTTCCAACAACTATAGTTTTCCCATAAGGTCGCCAAGTTTTCCTTCTTGCTCTTTCTTGGCTTCACCTGCAAGCGCTTCTCTATCGATAGTAGACAATACTGCCTTCCATCTTTTGACTCTCATCTCTCTTTCTTGTTCGATAGCATTTTTCTCATTTTCGTCTTCTGCTTTAAGCGCATGGAGATTCATCTGTTCTTCGATGTAGATCTCATATAATCTGAGGATCTGGAATGATCGTAATTCTGAAACAGTCTTAACTACGCTTTGATCACCACTTTTGACAGCGATGTACAATTCTTTTTCCTTCTTCCCTTCTTCTTTCTTCAGCTCATAATCGCTACTGAATGAACCGATCACTAATTGCTCCAAAAGGTCCCGATCGAAATCATTCTTCAACTCTTCAGGGATAGCGTAAGGAAGCGGTTCGAATTTAGTAAGGTATTCGGTATACCAGATCTGATCTTTGATATCTCACTGGATAGGGCCAAAGAGCGTCTCATATTTTTCTACTATTTGCTTTTTCTCTGCCTTCTCTCTGAGCTCTTCGATAAATGCTTGAAAATCAAACAACATTGTTGTGTGATAGGAAATAAAGTGTCATACGACAGATTCTTTATAGGAATAATTATGGACATTTCAATAGGAAATTTTCTTTCCGGTTATTTATACTTTTTCCCGATACAATTCCATGGCAGTGATATTTCCCATTCGGGAACTTTGTCCAGTATCCATTGTATAAATGTGTTGGAATTTGGTCCTGGATACAATCTGTATGTGTCCTTGTAAGGGTAAACATCTATATTTTTCTTGATGATATCAAACATCTCTTTTACTTGAGAATCTTTATCTCCTTCTAGATGTCAGACAAGTTTGCTGTGAGTCCTAGGGCCTCCTTTATCTTTTATCCATCACAATCCCTCTCGAGGTGGTAGCCGGTTATGATAGAAATGAGAATATCCTATTTGCTCTTTTGTCTTTTCTCGTTTAATTTCGAAACGATCAATCGTCCCTTTATCATCAATCAAAACTATTCGTGGATGTCTCGCGAAACAAGCATAAAGCATTGCGGGTGATGTAAACACAAGAATATGATAGCGCCCTGGGGTTATGATGGATCTAAATTCTTTTTCAGTCATGATGTATTATTTTATACTAAACGTATGTTGAAATTTGTATTTATCTTGAATGTCTATTAAACCCTGCCTGTCGCAGACTGGTCTGTGTTTAGTATATCCTAAGCGTCATTAGATATTCACGTTATTATCTCTGTGTGTTTGGCGTTGTGTGTTGTGTATGGAATATTTATATTCTGGTAGACGCTTGGTATAAATAGCCATTTGAAAATTCTTTTCGGCTCATGGTCTTCTTGCCTTCAGGCTTGAGCATGATATGTTTCACTGCAAGATTTAAGGTCTGGTCTTGCAGAAATAGGGGAGCTTGCTCATTACTATTATATACATATTCATCGAGTTTCAAGTCTTCGACAATAATTCTTTTCCCATTCAACATAAAATAAATTTTTGGCCGGAGAGAGAACGCACGATATTTGCGATACACATTGTGAATACTCTCTTTCCGTGGATCTATCAGTCAGCTTTCCTTTTCTATCTTGTAACTGGCAGTCACCAGCGTCTCGTCCTGTTTCACTTCTCCAAGCATTCTTTTACCATATTTTCGTAGGGTATCATTGAGAAACTTGGGTCCGAAATCCATCATCTTAGCGATGAGATCTTTTACTGTCCGATCAAAAGGGATGGTGAATCAGCGTTTATCTATCATGTCTCCCGTATCCAATCAAGCATCCATTTTCATGATAGTGACGCCCGTCTCTTTATCATCATTGAGCAAACAAGTTTGGATGGGTGAAGCGCCGCGATATTTGGGCAATAGTGAGCCATGAACGTTGATGGGTGCGATCTGAGGAATATCAAGGATTCCCTGAGGGATAATTTTTCCGTATGCTATGACTACCAAAAAGTCTGGATTTTTTTCTGCGAGTCGGGCTGCGAATACTTGTCCTTCTTCCGACTTGGAGGGATTCAATTTCGTGGGCGTTTGAATGAAGTCTGAAAAATCTGAAGAAGGGCCTGAAAAATCTGATGAGTGGGTTGTTTCCCCGATAGGTAGGGATCAAAGAAACAACTTCCTCGCTTCTTTTTTGATAATATTTTCACACATTTCCATTCATCTTCCTGAGGGTTTATCGCATTGAGTGACGACTCCGACGAGTTCAAATCTTTTGTCTTCGGCTAATGCTTGCAGAAAAGGGACTCCTATCGGAGCTGATGAGAAGAAGACGACTTTGAAGTGATCAGGGTCATATATTTTGTGCATGCTTCATGTGCAATGTAAAACTCTATCAAAAGCATAAAAAATTCCTGGTCGAAATCCATATCTTTTGAGGACCATGATGGAATATTCGCTGCAATGGGGCGTATGCATACATATCCTTCATTTAAGTCGAAAAGATGGCAATCATTTATCAGGAGACAGCGTGTATTGATAGGCGCGGATTGCTCGAATACATGGCCATGATAATATTTGGTTTAATTTATGTAACATCTCGCAAGGTTGAAAGGTTGAAAGGTGGAAGGGTGGAAGGATTGTCATTGCGAGAAGGCTCTTTGGCGACAGCCTGTCCCGCACCGGCGGGAAAGCAATCCAAATTATTCAGACACTTTAGATTGCCACACCTCACTTCGTTCGGCTCGCAAAGACAATTATATTTAAAGATTGGCGTGGGGTTTGCAATTGCATTGAAATTTTGAGGGAAATGTGTATCGGTATATTGGTGTATTGGTATATTGGGGATTGGTGTATTGGGGATTGGTGTATTGGGGATTGGTGTATTGGGCTTTACTTATTTCATCTCCCAATAAACAATAACTAATTACTAATTACCAATAACGAATAACCAATAACAAGCTGTTCATCTTTTCACTTAACTCAATGTTAAACAATATTTACCTTTTCACCTGAGAAGAAACGTATCTCCTAGACAAGGAGTTATTTCGTCGAAAGGAAAATTTTGTGCTGAAGTTTGGGCAGGAGAGCATCTTTGCTTTCGATTTTGAAAATCTAGATATGGGTATGGCGAAGCAAGCGATCTATGGTGGAGGATTGTTTGTGACCAAGAAAATGGTCATCTTGAGTGGTATCCCTTATGAATGAACCGCTAAGCCCACCAAGGAACTTCAAGATCAGGTAGAGAAATTTATGGATGATCTGATCGCGAAAGAAGGAAAGATCCCAGAAGAAACGCTGCTCGTGTTCGTAAGCAACAAACCCGACAAGAGAACCAGATTCTATAAATTCTTAGAGAGAAATGCCGTCGTGAAAGAATTTAAACAATATAAAGAACATGAGCTCAAGGACTTCGTGATTTCGCAACTCCCGGGCATCTATATCCCGAGTGAGGTGGTGGAATATCTCCTTATCAAAGTGTGAACCGATCTCTATCGTCTTCGATTTGAATGTGAGAAACTTAAGATCCGATGCGAAGAAAAGAAGGTGACTCAGATCACTCAAGCACTGGTGGATAAGATTGTCTTCGGACAGGTAGAGACGAATGCGTTTACGCTTTTAGATAACTTATTGTCTAATAAGGAAAAATCTATCACTATTATCGATAAGATACAGGAGGATGGAGAAGACTGGAATGTTTTCGCGGGTATGTTGTACTGGTCGTTGAAATTATCGCTTTTCTTGGTCGACTTGTATCAGGGCGGAGTCAAAGATTCCAAGCTTATGGCAAGTACCTTGGGGGCTAGCCCTTGGCAGATCTCCAAGTCTATGAAGGGGATTGATCATCTCCAGTCTATGCAACACGTGATGAAAACTTTGTATCGTGGGATTATAGATTTAGACTGGGGAATCAAATCATGAAAATATCCAGATAGCTATTTCCGACTTGGAGTTAAAAAATTAATTATCAGTGGCTAATTGTATGTGATGTCGGAAAAATTTCTAATTTTTAATTTTCAATTTTCAAACAATTTTCAATGACTAAATTTTTAAATACCAAATCCTGCCATTGTTTTTATGTGGGTTTGGGAATTAGAAATTGAACCTTAAAAATTCTTTAGAAATTAGAAATTAGAGATTGAAAATTGAATAGTTGAAAAACCTCTTTGTTTTGATATTATCGATCAGATGAAAAAAATATATCTCATTCTTATGCTGTTGGTTCTCTTGCCTTCGTTTAGCTTCGGCTATCTAGAAGATAAACTTTCCTGTGCCCTCAATAATAAAGATATCACTGTCTCGCTCAATAAAACTGCTGGCTCAAGTTGCAAAGCGTATATTGCATATATTGAGCAGACTATGAGACAGACAGCGAGAGATCTTTTTACTATCCAGGAATATGTCACTCAAGGGCATGATACTGATTATCGACAACAAGTAAAAAAAGATAAACTAGCATTGATAGATAAATTTCAAGGAGTGAGATTAAATATCATTGCGAGCATGAAAACATTTGAAGATAATCTTCTCAAAAAATCATTGGATTATTTTATCCTCAAAGTGACTCCTTACAAGATCCAGTTGACGAGATCACTTTTCAAGCTCTCTGTACTCACGGGTGGGATCCCTCCTGATGTCAAGAAATATCAAACATTGCTCTCTGGAGAAGTGGAAACCATCGACAAAATAGGGAAAGCTAAAAGTTTCGAAGAACTCATTCCATTGCTTAGTGGATATATTTATTTCAAACAAGAGATTTCATGAAAATCTGAATAATCACTTCGGGGAACGACATGCTTAGCTTGTTCAAATTCCTGACGAAGTATGATCATGAATATGTCATTTATTATGATTTTTCTCATCGGCCTTATGGAGATAAGAGTTTCGAGGAGGGATTGCTCTATGTGCAACAAGGTGTTGATTTTTTGATGAAACAAAAAGTGGATAAAATTATTTTGCCGCCAATTTTTGAACTTGCCTCCTCGGTTGAGGATTGAGGATTGAGAGATTGAAAGATTCTTCCATTGTTTCAAACATATCTTCTAGATTACTGTTTCAAACATTCGCTGGTGGGGAAGCTCGGAGCTTTTTGAGATTATGCGGATATGCAAGTGATAGAAAAATTGATGAAGTCGTTAGAAAAGACCTATTCACTCACTGATGCGCAGAAGGCGATCAGAAAATTTCAGAAACCTTTCGCTTACTGGGTCAAAGAAACTGCGCTCTGGAAGTATTATCTGGTCGGTATGTCGTATTCAGATATTCTTATCAATAAAATTATCAAGTTCGATCTGAGATATTTCAAGGATGCAATGGTGGATACTGTTGTGCCATTGAATTATGGATATTTCAATTATCAGAATACGATCAGCAAATATTTAAATTTCAAAAAGATTAGATTTCATAAATTAGAAAAGATTGAAGCTACGTTTGAGCGTTTGGTCGTTTGAACGTTTAAACCAACTCCCTATTCAGTGAAAGTATTTTATACTGGGCATGTAGATTTCCTCAAGAGAGAAAAAAGATTGATCCGATTGTTGCAAAGAGGGAAGTGAGTAGATATCCAACGAGAAGCTATTTAGATATTATGATTTGGAGATGGATGATTTACAAGAGCTTAGGTGAGAAATTGATCATATCGATATGCAGATCATAGATCTTCTTGTGCAAAGATTTTCTGCTGTCCAAGATATCGGGCAATATAAAAAGATTCATGGGTTTCCTTTCTTGGATCAAGAGAGGCAAGATAAGCACGTGAAGGCTCTTATCGCTGAAGCGAAGAAGCAGTGATTGTCTGAGAAATTTGTTTCTGATCTTTGGGATCAGATATATAGAGAATCTTTACAGGTACAGAAATAGAGTAGTCCCTCTACCATTGTTTTCTTCCTGCGCCATATCCGCTTGACTCTTTGACGCTAATGCTTATGCTGGTTGAGTATTTTATATTTTTCTGTATAAAGAAAATGTCTGAAATTCCAGTTTTTTACAAAGACAAACAATTTCAAAGAATAAAAGAGCAAGTAGAAAGAAAGACCAATCCTTACAAGAAGGAAGAACTCGTGAATAAAGCATTATGAACAAAATATTTTATCAATAATAAAGAGGCCGCTGCTTCATTATTAAGAATTTTAAATTGAGAAGAAGTATCGTTTCTAGAAACATGAGAAACAAAGGTAGCGTGAATAGATCAACCTCATGATTTACATGATAGTGCTGACAATACATCTATTGTAGATGATAGTGCTGGAAATACGCCTATTTCTAAACAAAAAAAGGAGCCTGTAGTGGTGATAGAAGGTAAATCTGTTTTAGAATTGGGAAATAGATTTTGGTTCAATGGTGAATATCAAAATGCTCTAGATCTCTATCTCTCAGATGAAAACATAAAAGAATACTGACATCGCGCACGATATCTAGCTCAAGATCGTCTAAAAGATAAGCTAGAATTTGTTGCAGTCACCCTCTTTGACCATCTTAAAACGAATCCCGAAACAGCATCCGTATTCGCTAACTGTGCAAAGATATTATGAAAAGAACAAGAGGATATGGCTAGAAATATCATTATAACGCGGGTAGAAGAAATTACAGGTTCGAAAAAGTTGCATGAAAATCGTACAACAAAAGAATGAAATTCCAAACAAGCATATCAGAAAGGGAATTATTTTTCACGTGTAAAAAAATGGTTGGGATCAACTACGATAGTTTCTCCCACTAAAAAGCTTATATCTCTTGATCCCCAGGTTTGTTCCAGTCTTATCGTAGGAATGAGAGATTTGTGATGATGTAATAAGGCAATACAATATCTCTATCGTGCGTGGGATAAATCACGTTCAATGAGAAAAGAGAATGATTATTCTAATACAAGGTGTGCAATGAGGGACATCTATGAAAATAGTT
>CAIXFE010000083.1 GCA_903918675.1 uncultured bacterium | reverse complement strand
TCTGATACTTGAGGAGAAATAAATACTTGAGGAGCTACTGATGGAGCGTGAGCATGAGGCTCTGCACTCATTAAGGATCAATGTCCTGCTCAAAGAGATTGTACTTCCAGTTATTACGATCAACTCTGTGGACCATGTCCTGCAACCAGTACCGGAGCGGTCCATTGAAGCGCTAATGCATCATGAGACACAACAAATTCACCTTATTCTGCAGAGCTTACGGAAGCATATCAACGAGCATTCACCAAATGAATTACTACGATGCCAACAATCCAACAAGCAAATCTTAATAGTAAAATCATCAGAGAACAGATGGCTAAGATGATTACGGAATTTGCTATTAAAGTATTGAATAAGAAACCAAATACGACATTGGCATGTTCATTCACTGATACAAAGAACGAAACATCAGAAATGAGCTTCTACATCAAAACTGCATGTCAGCTATGATTGATGGGACGAGCATCAGATGGTAAAACAACTAATCCATCATTCAATCCCAAGACTACAATAACAAGAGCACAATTTGCTACAGTGTTATCGAGATTACTTTATGGTAACAAATATAATTCTAGTGATTCAAGTACTTGGGCTGATAAACATTTACAAGCACTCAACAAGGCAGGAATTATTACGAACATAAGCACACCAAGCATGAATGAAATCAGAGGATATGTCATGCTCATGCTTATGAGATCATCTATGAAATAATGGTGGAACGATGGTTGGTAGAACGATAGAATTATTATAGTAGTTAAAGATATTTATGAAGGCTTGAAACATCTAAGGATTTCAGCACTTCATCGTCTAAAAATGGCCATGTAATTTGTGGTCATTTTTTTGTACCTCACAACACAGTTCTACCCATGAAAGATGTCCATGGAAAGACGTTGATGTATCAAATCTTGGCTTCCTTAGGAGAATCCTCCGAATCTGCTCTTATAGAGCTCTATGAGAGGTTGAGACAGGGAGGTAAAAAAGTGCCTTTTTTTTTGATTTATCAAATTTCATCCTAAAAAGTCATGCATCCAAAAAGTCCTTTGAAATTTGACAAAAATGCCTTTTTCGGGTATAATTGATATAGTTTATTTCCTTACGAAAATATGGTAGTCGATAAGCAAATCCTACTGCAAACAAAATCTCCGCATTCCTTGGCTTGGCATGAGCATCTAGTGAGACATTTTCATAAACACGCACATAAAATCCTGCATGTATATCGTCATCTCCATCATGCATTTCTCCACATGGGAGAATTGATGATCATTGCATGCATCTCACTTTCTGGCGTACTATTCGCTAATTTTAGTGGCTCATTGGTATCGATAGAAAGGCATAGTCCCGCGGAAGTTGCTTCTTCTTTATTACAAGCAATAAATAATCCACAGAGTATATTAACTAACGGGAATCTCATTTCTGTACGAACTACTGATGAAAGCGTATATAACTCTTTCTATACTGGATTCTGTACCTATGGAGCCGCGCTTATTTCACCGGAATTTTTCCCTTTCACAGATAGCAAGACACAGCAAAGAACCCGAGGTGGAAACGCCGTAAACCGATGTGAAAATGCACAAGCTACCTGATTTAAAATTGGGAATACTCCTGCACAGTGAGCTCTCGTAGTCTATGACGCTGGGGGAAGATTTGGCGCCTATGGTCACGTAGGGAAAGTGATGCATTATGATAGAACCCTCGATAAAATCATTGTCAGAGATATGGCACGAGTTGCTCCAGACGTTATGTCTGATCATCGAGAAATTGCTGATAACCCTGAGATCAAATGTTTCATTTACAGTAAGGGAAATGTCAGTCAGACCACTACGGTCGCAGTTGCCACTCCTCCACAGGTAAATACAGGGACGATACTCATACATACATGAGCGACAAATACTCAAAACACTTCTACGACGACCACCGTTCCTACTCATGGCGTAGCGACTACCACATGAACTACAAGTTCACCATCTTCATCTACCAGTACTCAAACCACTCCTGTCGCAACACCCATAACTCCTACAATACCCACGACTACGACGACCACCACTACTCCTACGAATCCGACTCCTACGCCAACTCCAGTAATCACGACACCTGTCATTCCACCTGTAATTGCGCCACTGCCTGTAATTATTCCAAGTATCCCAGAGATATCACTCAACTTTGACAATATCAGTAATTTGGGGCAACATCTTGCGGGAATACGGGATATCAAGGCTGAACTCGATGGAGCTACCACGTTAGCTGTCTGAGATCAACGTGTATTGACGATCAGCATCACTGATAAAAAAACCTGAGAAAATATTTCTCAAGTGCTTCCATTGGCATTTAATTTTATCGTGTCACAAAGTACTATTAGTCTGGATTACTCAACGGTTAACCTGGTCAATGATGGGAAGATTGAGATTCACGTTTCAGCTCTCCAAAAATGAACTTCAACACTTATCATAAATTTCTGAGATGATGAGATCGGGAAAATTGGATTTACTATAGAATAAGAAAAATATTTTTTCAAAAGAAGTCTGATCTGCATCTTGTATTAAGAGAGTTGATCGGATTTCTTTTTTTGGTTGGAAGATTCCTTTTTATGGAAAAGAAGTCGGATTGACTTTATCTGGTTATTGTGTATGGTTGATGGCGACTTTTATCCGAATATAAATCTCTAATGAAAAAATATCCCATAGATACTGAAGGTTCATTCGTAACACTTTCTACAGAAGACGCCAAGTTTTTTCGTGAACAAGAAAAGAAAAATTCCCGTGCGAGAAGAAAATTAAATTGAAGCATACAATATTATGCTTGAAATATCGCAGAAGCCATATTTGTCGTCAGTGGATGAAAATGATTTCGAGAAGCAGACTCTGCTTATGGTTGCTATTCCGATCAGTAAATGAATTTCTAGAAATATAAAAAAAATCCTGCGATATTACAGGATTTTTTATTTTTATATAATAGGTTGCTAAGCTATTCTTGGATGGTTTCAATCTCGGCTAAGCCGCAATTTCCTGCGGCTCCTCGCTGCATAGCGAGGCTGCTGCTTCTGCATCGCTTTCAACTTCGGCCTCGATAGCGACCAAGACTTCATCATCGAGTACCTTCTTGCCCATTCTCATATCCTTGATCTTATTTTGGATATCTTTCTCTATATTTTTTCTGGTCTTCTCATCACTATCGAGCGCAGCGACAAATTTTTCTTTGCCTTGGAATTTCTGCGTACCGAACGTATAAAATGCTCATGATTTATTTACCAATTTAAGGACGCTTGCAGCTTCTACGATGTCGGCAGTCTTATCGTACCCGATGCCCCATTTTACTGGCAATTCAGCTGTCTTGAATGGCGCTGAAATTTTATTTTTGGCGATCTTGATCTTAGCAAGATACCCTATCTGCTCTTTATCATTCATAATTTTTTCTCCTTTGCGAATCTCTATCCTCTGAGAAGCGAAAAATTTCAATGCATTTCCTCCAGGAGTCGTCTCCGGATTGCCAAACATGATACCGATCTTCATACGAATCTGATTGATAAACACACATGTCGTTCAGCTTTTAGCTAATACTGAAGATAACTTTCTCAATCACTGCGACATCATCCTGGCTTGCAATCCCATATAAGAATCTCCCATATCGCCCTCTACTTCTGCTTTGGGCACTAAGGCCGCTACGGAATCAATCACGATCAATCTGACTGCACCCGTCCTTGCTAATTCTTCTGCGATCTGCAATGCTTGCTCTCCATAATCAGGCTGGGAAAGTAAAAGATTATCTACATCCACACCAAGTTTCTTGGCATATTGAGGATCTAAGGCATGCTCTGCGTCGATGAAAGCTGCGGTTTCTCCTCTCTTCTGGATCTCTGCAATAGCGTGTAAAGCGATCGTCGTCTTACCAGAAGATTCTGGTCCATAGATCTCTACTACTCTGCCTTCGGGATATCCACCTCACAAAATCAGGTCTAATACATAAGACCCACTGTGGAAAGTATTTACCATCCCAACATTTGCATTGTCGCCCATCCTCATGATGGCTCATTTACCAAATTGCTTCTCGATGCTTTTGAAAGCTTCTTGTAATTCTTGATTTCCCACCTTCGTGGACGTGCCCGCCTTAGCGGATGCTGTTGTCGTCAT
>CAIXFE010000082.1 GCA_903918675.1 uncultured bacterium | reverse complement strand
TGAAAATATGAAAATTGGAAGTGTCTTAGTTACTCACAAGAAAGCATTCATCTACAATCATCCAGGCAATAAAGTGGCTTCACTTATTTTCTTCGAAGGAGGAAATGACGAAGTAGCTAAGGAGCTAGCATTGCAAGTGACTGCTATGAATCCTACCTATGTCTCTTTTGATGAGGTAGATCAAGGTCAAGTAGCTCAGATGAAGGAAGAGTTTGGTGCAGAGCTCAAAGCTGCAGGGAAACCAGAAGCTATGATCGCTCAGATCGTGGAAGGAAAAATAAAGAAAGCGTTGGCTGAAAATGTATTATTGGAGCAGTCATATATTAGAGACGAAAGCAAGAAAATAAAAGATATTCTGCCAGCCGATATGAAAGTCATCGGATTTATAAGGATGGCAATCGGAAATTAGTTAACAACTAACAGTGAACAACTAACAGCGTAGGAAGTTTCATATAAAAAAAATACCACCGCTGTTAACTGTTATCTGTTCGCTATTCACTCATTCAAAAAATAGGTTTTAATATTTAAATAATAGTCTAATGCAAAAGTATGATGTAGTTCTCTTGGTAGATGCGAGTCTGGCAGACAAAGATCGCAATGCTGTCTTGGAGAATGTAGAAGCTATGTTTGACAAAAATATCCTCCTCAAGGACGATATCGGACTCAAAACCTTAGCCTACAATCTAAAGGATAAGGCAGGAAATGATAAAGCATACCTCTATTCTTATCATATCCAATCGCCAGCTGAAAATATTGAGACCTTTAAGAAACAAATGGTCTACAACAAAGCCATCAAAAGATATGTAATTTACAAAATGGATCCGACTCAAGAATTTTTCAAATTTGCTGATATCAATGCGGAGATGGAAAAAGTGATCGAAGGCTGGGAACAAAAGAAACTCTGACAGAAGCTCAGTTTCTTCGCTGATAAGAAGAATGCAAAATACATCAACTGGAAAGCAATCCCTATGCTCAAAAAATATGTTACGAGATTTGGCAATATCAAACCGAGAAAATATACAGGCAATCCTGTCAACCTTCAAAAGAAAGTTAGGGAATCGATTCTCAGGGCAAGAGAACTTGGGTTGTTAGAGTACGTTAAGGAATAGAAAATCGCCATTTGTTATTAGTTATTGGGGAACCAGTACACCGATAACCAATACACAAATACACCAATACACCATCATCTCAGTAGATTCAAATCTTTAGATTGTAACAATAAAAGATGGCAAGCAAGTTAAGGAGAGTGAGAAAATATTCTCGACGTAAAAGACTCAATAAACATGGTTTCAGAGAAAGAATGCAAACAAAGAACGGCAGGAAAGTGTTAGCAAGAAGAAGAGCAAAGGGAAGAAAAGAACTTACTGTGCAAAAGGCATAGTGTAAGTTTTTTGCGAAAGAAGTGAAAATCGTCTAAGGTATAATGAGCATTGTATGTAATTGTTTATTTTCTTAATCGGCAAAACGTCCTATGGCTGCAAAAAAAACTTCTAAAAAATCTCCAAAGGCAACAACGAACAAAACAGTAAAGAAAACAACGAAACCGGTAGCCAAAACAGTGAAAGCTCCAGCTAAAAAAATAGAAAAGAAAGTCACTGCCAAAAAAATTTCAACGCCCAAAAGCACTCCCAAAAAAGAGCTTACGAGCAGACCCGTCAAAAGGCCTTCACTCACTAAACCTATGCCTATCATGCCACCCAAACACCCAGAAATGTCCAAACAGGCGGCAGAACTCTTTAAGGGATATTATAGAGAGGGCGATAGAATATTCTTGAGAAAGCCCAGGAAATTTGCATGATTCCCTGATCTTTTAGCATTACAGAAAAAAGGATACGAAAGTTTCATCACGACCTATATCCATAAACTTTTCAATAGCATCAATCCTGTACGGGATATCGCAGGAGAAAAGATGTATGTAGAGATCGATGATATCAAGATCTCTGATCCGATTGATGACGTCAAGACCTGTAAGAGAAAGGAATTAACGTTTGGAGGGATCATCACAGGTAAAGTAAAATTAAATGAAGTCGTAGATGATGGGAAGAAGAAGACAGAGAAGACCTTATTTAGCAAACGCGCAAACATCGGTATCCTTCCATTGATGACACCATCTGCTTCCTATATTATCAATGGAGTAGAGAGAGTAATTATTTCACAGATTATCAGATCATACGGTGTATTCTACAGTAAAAAAGAATTTAAATATGCATTCAAAGTCATCCCAGAAAATGGACCTTGGTTGGAAGTACAGGTAGAGAAGTCTGGTGTGGTCGTCGCAAGGATCAATAAGTCTAGAAAGTTTCCTATCACGGCTTTGCTCAGGATTCTCGGAGCAGAAACGGATGAACAGATTAGAGCGCTTCTTGGAGATTGTTTCGAAGAAGAAGATTTCAACTATCTAGAAACTACGCTCAAAAAAGATTCCACTACAGATGCTATCTCTGCTGCAGAACTTGTGTACAATAAAGTCAGACCAGGAGAATTGATCGATGCAGAATCCGCATTAAATTATATCAAAAATCAATTTTTATCACCAGATAGGATCTATGTAGGTAGGATCGCTAGACGCAAGATCAATGCAAAATTGAGTCTCAATAAACCATTAGACGGCGATATCGCAAACATATTCGACGGTGATGATCTGGTCGCTGCACTCAAATATCTTTTCAATTTGTCCAATTACAAAAAGTGATATTATGTAGATGATTCCGATCATCTCTCAAATAAACGTATCAGGATGATGGGAGAGATCCTGTTCGCTCATCTCCAGCCCGTTATGAGAAAATTTGTCAAAAGTATCAAAGGAAAATTAAGTATCCTCAATTCAGAGACTCCACTCAAGATTACCGACTTAGTAAATTTCAAAATCATCGATAATGCGATCAAGAGTTTCTTCGCTACTTCACAGTTGTCTCAGTTCTTAGATCAGATCAATCCTTTAGCAGAGATAGAACATAAGAGAAGAATTACTGCCCTTGGACCTGGAGGACTCAAGAGAGAGACTGCGAAATTTGAAGTACGTGATGTCCATCCTTCTCACTATGGAAGAATTTGTCCTATTGAAACTCCTGAGGGACAGAATATCGGTCTTGTAATTTATCAGTCACTCTATTCTAGAGTAAACGATGAAGGATTCCTGGAGACTCCAGCACTCAAAATCCATCGTGAAGTAGAGGCCAAAAGAGAAAAATTGATCAACAGGATAGCACATCGTGATGTCTTTGCATTGGATGCTAAAGGAAAAATGTTGAAAACTATTCTAGTAAAAGAGGATCAATATATCGATGAAAAATCAGCCAAAGCTATAGAAGCTAGTTATGGGAAATTAGGCAAAATGATCGCAGTGAAACCATTCTTTACCAATGAGGTACAGTATATCTCTCCAGAGTTAGATGAAAAATATTTCATAGCTGATGCCACGACACCTATCGATGAATGGAACAATATTACGACTATCCGTGTGGCGGCAAGACATTTCAACGAAATGGAGATGTTTCACGTCAATGATGTTACTCACATGGATGTGAGCTTATCAGAAATTTTCAGTCCAAATACATCGCTTATCCCATTTGTCGATCATAATGATGCAGTACGTGCATCTATCGCTACCAATCAGCAGAGACAAGCTTTGCCACTGCTTAGAAATGATGCCCCTTTAGTAGGTACAGGATTGGAAAGAGATATTGTACAGATGACACATGCGGTCATCAAAGCAGAAGATGAGGGAGAAGTCATCTATATAGATGGAAAGAGGATCAAAGTAAAATACAAATCAGGCATCAAAGAATATATGCTTATCAATTTTGCAAGATCAAATAGCAAGACCTGTATCAATCAATTACCCAGGGTTTCTCTAGGTCAGAAGGTAAAAAAATGAGATCTTCTCGCTGAAGGACCTTGCTCGGAGGATGGAGAAATGGCGTTGGGAAAGAATCTGAGGATCGCGTTTATGCCATGGAAAGGATACAACTATGAAGATGCGATCGTGATCTCACAGAGATTGGTAAAAGATGATGAACTGACTTCAGTACAGATAGAAGAATACGAAGTAGAAGTCGCTGATACTAAGCTCGGACCTGAAGAGACTACAAATGATATCCCATGAGTCTCTATGGTGAAATTGAAGAACTTAGATGAAGATGGTATCGTCAGGATAGGTTCTAGAGTCAAAGGAGGAGATATCCTTGTCGGTAAAATCACTCCTAAATCCGAAGGAGAGTTAACGCCAGAGGAAAAACTTATCCAAGCGATTTTCTGAGATAAATCTAAAAATGTAAAAGATACTTCATTATATGTCCCATCAGGAAGTGAAGGAAAGGTAATCGAAGTAGTAGTCCTCGACGCCAAGAAAGGTGATAACTTGATGGCAGGAGTCAGAAAGAAGATCAAGGTATATGTTGCTACCACCAGAAAAATCGAGGTCGGAGATAAGCTTGCAGGAAAACATGGAAATAAAGGTATCATTTCTATCGTAGTCCCTGAAGAAGATATGCCGTTTACTAGCGATGGAAAGGCAGTAGATGTGGTACTCAACCCATTGGGAGTAGTATCTCGTATGAATCTTTGACAGTTATTTGAATCTCAATTGGGATTTATCGCCAAACATTTCGGCGTCAAGTTTGCAGTACCTACCTTTTCTAAATTTGGATCAGATGATTTGCATCAGCTTACAAAGGCATGCTGACTGGATGATCTCAAGGTAGATGTCTACAACGGTGCATCCGGAGAGGCGTATGGTCAACAAGTGACGGTAGGATATATGCACATTTTGAAATTAGTACATATGGTAGAAGATAAAATCCATGCAAGGTCAGTGGGTCCTTACTCATTGATTACCCAACAACCACTTGGAGGAAAATCTAGACAAGGAGGTCAGAGATTTGGAGAAATGGAGGTTTGGTCATTGGAAGCATACTCAGCAGTATATACATTGCAGGAAATGTTGACGGTCAAATCAGATGATGTCATCGGAAGAAATAAATTATATGAGGCAATTATCAAAGGCCAGAAGCCAAAGATATGAGGATTGCCAGAATCATTCAATTTGGTAACCTATCTCTTCAAGGGATTGTGCCAAAACGTAGAGCCATTGAGTTATGAAGAATTAGAGATAGAACATGAAGCGAGAGTCAAAAAGATTGTCAATCTAGGACTTTCTGGTGTGATGAGTAATTCTGTCTCTTCATGAGAGACATCTTCAGAACCTAGCGAAGATGATACGTTCCAAGAGAAGGATGAAATCATTGATAGTGTGATCAAAGAAATGGAAGACTTCGGAGAGCTGGAATAAAAAATAGTTAACAACTAACAGTTAACAACTAACAGCGTAGGAGTGTTTCTGAAGAATACAAATAATTAATAGCTAACAGTTGACAGCGTTGGAGTTAAAACAAAAAAGACACCTTCGTTATTCACTATTCACTGTTCACTGTTCACTGCCTTTATCATCTTACCCTTATCAAGCAAATGAGCATGAATAAAACAAGATTCGAATGACTTGTAGTAAGACTTGCATCAGTTGAAGATATCGAGAAGCGATCCCATGGAGTAGTAGATAATCCAGATACCGTCAATTATAGGACAGGGAAGCCAAAACAATGATGACTATTCTGTGAATCTATCTTCTGACCTGTCAAAAACTATGAATGTAGTTGCGGCAAGTATAAGGGAGTAAGATATAAAGGTATCGTTTGCGAAAGATGTGGAGTAGAAGTCACTACCTCAAGAGTCAGAAGATCTAGGATGGGGCATATCGAATTAGCTGTCCCTGTGCTTCATGCTTGGTATAAATCATCTCCATCTGGAGGAGTCAATCAATTGCTCGGACTATCTGCCAATGAGATTGATAAGATTTTGAGCTTCGTGAAATATGTAGTAGTAGGGAAGACGGATGCCGATTTCAAAAAGAAAATCATGGCAAAGGTCAAAGAAGATTATGATAATAAACTCAAAGAATTAGATGAGCTCTACAAAAGCGAGCTCGCAGAAAATAAAGAAAATCAGAAGTCAATCAAAGAAACTGAAAAAATGTATCAGGAAAATAAAGATTCTTTGGAAAAAGAATTCAATAGGATCAAATCTATCGTCTCTGATTTGGAGGTAGGATCAACGATTTTTGAAAATGATTTCAGAAATATTTTCTCCAAATTTACTCACCTGATCAATCTTCAGTCAGGTCCAGAATCACTCTTAAGGATGCTGCAAAATATCAATGTCGAAGATGAGATCAAGAAGAAAATCAAAGAATTTGCAACCATCAAATCAGAGGACCAGAAGAAAAAATGAATTGCACTGATCAAATTATTGATCAATCTCCACGTATCTGGAGTCAAGCCTGAAAATATGGTCATCAAAAAACTGCCCGTTATCCCACCAGATTTGAGGCCGGTAGTTCAGTTGGAAGGAGGTAAGTTTGCGTCATCAGATGTGAATCTGTTTTACAGACGTGTACTGATGAGAAACATCAGATTGAAAAAGATGATCCAGGTTGGGATGCCAGATGTCGTCAAAAAAAATGAAATCAGATTGTTGCAAGAAGCAGTAAATAATTTGCTTGTAGGAGAAAAAGCTGGAGTCGGAGGCGCGGGAGCTGGTATCAAAGTATTCAAATCGCTGTCCGATATGCTTTCTGGTAAAGAGGGTATCTTTAGAAAAAACCTGCTAGGAAAGAGAGTAGATTACTCTGGAAGATCAATTATTACGGTAGGGCCAGATTTGAGATTGGATGAATGTGGATTACCAATATATATTGCAGTGAAGATGTTTACTCCATTTATCATCGGGAAATTGATCGAGAAGAAGATCGTATATACGCCCAAACAAGCTGAAAAGCTCATCAAAGAAGAATCTCCACTCGCATTGAAATTTTTGGAAGAAGTTATCAAAGATAAATATGTACTGCTCAATCGTGCACCTACCTTGCATAGACTTTCTATCGAGGCATTTAAGATTATCCTGATGCCAGGAAAGACGATAAGGATCCATCCGTTGGTATGTCCTTCATTCAATGCCGATTTCGATGGAGATCAGATGGCAGTCCATCTGCCTATTTCCGATGAGGCTCAGAGAGAAGCAAAGGAGTTGATCGCTTCAGATAAAAATATTTTGAAACCAGGATCATGAGAACCTACTATTACTCATTCACAGGATATGGTTTTGGGAGTATATTACCTGACAGATTATTATGATCTGAGATATCCAGAAAATAGAACTGAAGAGGAATGGAAAGAAAAAAATCCACTCGTGGGAATATTTTCTTCCATGGGAAAAGTGTTAGATGCATATGACAATGGGAATCTCCATGTAAAGGACAAAATCGTCTTGGTATACAATGAGGAGCCGATCACTACTACCACAGGAAGAGTCATCCTCAATTCTATTTTACCAGAGAGATTGAGATTTACCAATCAGAAACTCAAAAATAAAGATCTAAAAAAGATATTGAGTAGGATCTTCGATGAATATGATATGCAGACGACAGTACATGTAGCCGATGATATCAAAGATTTCTGATTCAAATATTCTACTTTAGCTGGGACCTCTATCAATATCTTGGATATGAAAGTACCAAAGGAGAAAGAGGAAGAGCTGAAAATATGAGATATCAAATCCAATGAGATTTACAAATACTACTTCAAGTGATTCTTCTCTGATGAAGAGAAACATAGATTGGTAGTCAAACTTTGGACTGAAGTCAAAAAGAAGATCGAAGAAAGCTTGAAGGGAATTACTGGTCCAGGACAGGACTTATATACCATGGTGGATTCAGGAGCAAGAGGTTCTCAGACACATATGACACAGATTTCAGGTATGAAAGGACTAGTAGTTAATCCAAGAGGAGAGATTATCGAACTTCCTATCAAAAATTCTTATGTGGAATGATTGAGACCTATCGAATACTTTATCTCCGCTCATGCAGGAAGAAAGGGGAAAGCAGACACTGCGTTGAGGACAGCTGAATCATGATATTTGACCAGAAAACTTTGTGATGCTTCACAAGAAGTCATCATCAGGGAAAACGATTGTGGTACAGACAAATACGTTACATTTTCCAAACAAGAAGCCGAGTTGCATGGAGATCATTTCATCAATCAGATCAGTGGTAGGGTATTGGCTGATGATGTATTTGATGACAAGAAGAATATCTTGTTGACCAAAGGAGAGATTTTGAATAAAGAAAATATGGAACTGATAGAAGGCGCTAATATTTCAGAAGTAAAAATAAGAACACCATTGATATGTAGTAGTATTAGCGGAGTATGCCAGAAATGTTATGGAGTAGATCTTTCTACCAGACAGATGGTAGAGATTGGTGTCCCTGTAGGGATCATCGCAGCTCAGTCTATTGGAGAGCCATCTACACAGTTGACCTTGGATACCTTCCATGAAGGAGGAGTAGCAAGCAAGTGATGAGATATGACACAAGGTATCGATAGAGTAAAGCAATTATTTGAAGTGAGAGCTCCTAAGTCTCCAGCCATCATTGCCCCATTTGACGGAGTCTTATCATTTTACGAAACGGGTAAAATGAGATACGTGAAAATCGTTTCAGAATTCCTCAAAAGGACCTATTTGGTAAAGGCAGGATACACCGTGGACATCAAGAAGGGCCAGGTATTAGCCAAAGGAGGAGTATATGCAAGTAAGTCTAAGAGTAAGCTTAAGGTAAAGGAAGAAGGTACAGTGCTGGAAGCACATAAGGATCGTATCGTTCTCGGTGTACAGGAGACGTTCACGAAACCGTTATTGGGATTGACGGCCCTCAAAACAAAGGATGGCACTGAGGTATTCAAAGGAGAGATTTTGACCAATGGTGCGTTAGATATCAAGGAATACAAAGAAATTGTGGGAGATCTCGAGACACAGAGACATATCATCAGAGAAGTGAAAAAAGTG
The DNA here is from genome assembly GCA_903918675.1 of uncultured bacterium. Classification (GTDB taxonomy): domain Bacteria; phylum Patescibacteriota; class Gracilibacteria; order Absconditabacterales; family Absconditicoccaceae; genus CAJBLF01. The sequence continues at coordinate 36,990 of CAIXFE010000082.1, read as the reverse complement.
TACTCTGCACAGGGACAAGATTTGAATGATAAGCATATCGAAGTAGTCATCAAGCAGCTGTTCTCCAAAGTATTTGTAGAAGATTCTGGAGAGTCTAGTTTTGTCCCAGGTACCTATGCGAAATATGAAGATTTCATCAAGATAAATAAAGACTTAGAACAGCAAGGAAAGAAACAAGCGAAGGGAAGGAGGTTAGCGCTTGGCCTGACCAATATTGCTAAGGAGACTGATTCATGGCTTTCTGCTGCATCATTCCAGGAGACCATCAGAGTGATGGTGGCGGCATCACTTAAAGGATCTATAGATACCTTATCCGATCTCAAATCAAACGTTATCATCGGTAGATTGTTGCCAGTCGGTGAGATCTACAGGAAGGATCATGGAGTAGAATAGTGAGTAGAGGTAAGAAAAACTTGAAAAAGACAAGTAAATCATTATATAAGTTCGTCTCTACTCAAATTAATAATTAAGAATGAATAATTTCGGAGTATCTCAAGAATACTTAATCCTTAATAAGCAAAGCTCTTAATTCTTAATAATTTACTGAAGGGGATAAATCATTTATATTTATTTATTGTAAAAAGATGGCACACAAAAAGGCCGGTGGATCGGCAAAAAACCTTAGAGATTCTAATGCGCAGTACCGTGGACTCAAGCTTTTTGGCGGACAAAAAGTGATCGCAGGGAATATTATCCTCAAACAATGTGGCAGCAAATATGAGTGTGGTAAAAACACGTATTTGGCCAATGATTTTTCTATCCATGCAGAAGTGGATGGGATAGTAGCTTTCAAGACCAAGAAATTTGAAAGGTTTGATGGAAGAAAATATATCAAGACAGTTGTGGAAGTAAATAACGCCTAAGCGACCAAACGTTTAAGCGTTTAAGCGTTTTATCGTTTAATCGTTCATTATGACAATCTGACCAAAGAAGAAAATTTCTCAAGCGAAAGGACGCAGCAGGCATTCTACGCGAGAAGGACTAAATATCAAGAGATTGGAAAAAACCTATCAGATAGGAAAATGTTCTAACTGTGGATCTCAAAAACTGACACACAGGGTTTGTCCTGTATGTGGATATTACAAGGGGAAACAGATCATCACTATCAAATCTAAGTCAAAAGAGAAAGTAGTTAACGCATAAATAGAACTTAGAATTTAGAGCTTAGGACTTAGAGTCTAAGGTCTAAGACCTCCCATCTAAGCTCTATGCTGGTCTTTAGTGTCTTTACTGTAATCAATATGGTCAATGTTACCGGAAGAATCAATGCCAGGAAGATACTCTTATCGTATCTCTATCAGCATTGTTTTTTTTCTAATCTGATAAAAAAAGGGATCATCATCACAGAGTCACTATTCATAGGCAATATCTTCAAGACGGATAGCGGAAAATTCGATCAAGCAAAAGACGAGCTCATAAGCAAGTTTAAAGAGCATATCTCCAATCCTAGCGCAGAAGAAATGAAAGAATTTTCTGATATGTTTTTTGATCAGCGGAAGGATGAAGATATCGATTTTGATTATCTGAGCAAGGTTGCTAAAGATTTCATTAAATATGAACCAGCATTGATAGAAAAGGTAAATGCCCATGCAGTGAGTTTTACTTACGATGAGATGGATACTATCGATCAAGCAATATTTTTGCTCTGATATACCGAGCGGATGACAATCCAGACGCCCAAAGAAATCTTACTCAATGAAATGATAGAACTCGCAAAAAGGTACTCCGACGAGGGAGCACCTAAATTGATCAACGGGATCATGCATAAGATAGTTTCTAATTAATTTTGTATCTAAGGCTACTTCGCATTATTCTTACTGATGAAAGTCTCAAGCGTTTGCAGCGTAGTGAAATATTTTACCTGTAATAATCTGTAGGACATATATCATCTATTGGTCTTATAGACGGTATATTCTTTCCCATTAGGAGCAGTATACGCCACTGGGGTAAAACTCGTATCTACGGTATGACTCCAGATTTGAGAAGGAGGATTTTTCTTATCCAGATAGCTACGTAATGCAACTAGAGAAGTGAAGTATTTGACGGTGCTGAGATCAGAGGAGGTGTATCCATTTCCGTTAGATTGGATGCCATAGACCTTACCATTGAGTGCAATATGTTTGGTCGGATCAGAATTTGTGAAATACCAGGTTACGGGAACGGTGTTCGCACTGATGTGACAATCGCCAGGGTTTTTGGCATCAATAAATCTGCCTAATGATTCACGGGTTGCATAGAATACAGGCGTTCTGAAATCAGGAGACGTATAGGCCAATTTCACGTTATCGTAACTTACATGATAGTCTTTGCAATTGGGCGCGATATAGTCACCGGTATTGATGGTAAGTATAGATGGGGTAGTGCCATTGATCAGATCTGAAAGATATTGGAGATTGCAGTCGTTAGTGAAGTCGATTTGATCTTGGAGCATGCTTTCCATGGTAGAAAGGAAGGTGTTGTATCTATTTTGATCGCCTGAAAACTGGCTCACTAAGCCACTAAATACGGTCTGAATGATCCCCTTGTCTTGATCGGAGAGGTTACAAGATTCTCCATCCGTGATAGTAGTGATCATAAAATCAGTATTTCTATTAGCTATGGTTAAGGTGCTTGTGACAGAACTATGATAATGGCTACTAGACTTCAAATGGATAGATATGACATCATCATTTTGCACAGGAGTGCGGGCTCATTTATCATGACCATTTTTATAGATGACTCCATTATCTACACTTGCCCATACGGTATCGTTTTGATCCAATCCGTTGACTGTAAAATCCTCAGAATCATAATAGGTAGTGCGGTTTGCATGCGTTACTTCGTCAAAAAAGAAGTCTGGATTATCTTTCGCAGTGAAAGATCCTGGAGAACTCCATGCGGATGCGAGTCCTACATTATCTATGGCTTGTACTCTTCGATAATAATCTCCATCTACTTCTGTAAAATCTTCAGGGACAACTGTCTCACCAGTAGTTTCTACGAATCAAGAATTAATAATATCTGAGAAGTTATGATCATCAGCGACTTCATAATTATACCCAGATATCCCGGATCCAGTATCTACAGCACCTGTGGATTCAAAGCTGATAAAGAAGAGCTCTTCATTATTGATAGGGAACGTAGCAGTTGGAGCAGTCGGATGGGTACGATCAATATTGAGAGGGTATTGTGATGTAAGCATCAATTGATGTCCACTAAGATCTATGCCATAAGCACAGAAATATTTCCCATTCAGTCATTCATTCGTGATAGTTATGGCTCCTGTATAATTCGTTGCTCATGTAGCATTACAATCACTGCTAGAATTTACAAATTTATAAAGCTTCGTCATAAAGGGGACAACCCCAGAAAAATCTACTGCTATAGTGTCAGAGTACACCGCTCCAGAGGAGACATCATCCGTGAAATGTAATGATGGCAAACTCGGATCGATATTTATGGCATTAGCAGAGACAATCAATCTTCAGTTCCCACCAGCATCTTCACCATAAGCACAGACATATTGCCCGTTGGATCAAGTGTTAGTGAATAACAATGACGATGTATAATGATTTAAGGAAATACCGACCGTGCATTGAGCAGGGCTACTCACAAGCGCATAACCGCTATTTGTAGTGCTAGGGAATCTGATATCTACGAGATCATAGGCAACGGGTCAAGTTTCTACTCCATCTGCGAAATAGAGTCCAGCGACATTAAATGCGGAACTAGAAACAAGGGTGCTAATATTATTTCCCAGATCACGTCCATAAGCACAGACATATTGCCCATTATAGAGTGGAACTGTAACGGTGAATCCTGTGGTATAGGGGACAATCCCTGTAGTACTCATTCCTGTATTACAGAGAGCGGGAGCATTGACAAAGATATATCCACTCAATGCATTAGCACCTGAGAAATAGATGTTGATACTATCTGCCCAATATCATGGGGTGACATCATCGATAAATGCAATGATCGGCGCATAAATATCGGGTAAGGTCTGCACGGTAAAACTTCCAGATCCCAAACCGATAAACACCGTTCAGGTAATGATATCTCCATATTGTGCGCTGCTTTTGACCACGACTTTCACTTTATTCCCATTGAATACGAGCCCCGTAGTTCATGAATATAAGAAATTGTTCCCGGAATATATTTCCAACCATCCAGAGGTAAGGGGAGGAAGGAAACTTATGCTGGCGGATACTCACGTTTCGATACCATTGACCGTGACTGTACTTCCTGTGTACGTATTTATTTGCACTCCAGAGATATTGAGAAAGTTGAATGACCCTGTGGTAGGACTTACACTAGGATCCCTAGTAGTGAGAGTAAGAGGTCGAGGACCTGAAGTACCGATCGTCACCGCTCAGGTAATGGTTTGATCAAACCCTGTGCTACTCAGCAACCATACTTGGATACTATCCCCATCGTTTATTACTCCAGTCATGCCTACGGGAGTATTGTTGATAATAAGGTGTCAGGAAGCTGAAGAAGGAGTCAAAGTGAGCGATCCAGTGACAGGAGTGTTTATGCCATTTACAATATATATGTTGGTGGTATACCCTGTGTTGAGTTGATAATTCCCAGTAGATGATAATGATACCCAGGTATCAAGTCCTTCTGGGAATGTGACTCGGATGGGAAAAACTTCGGCGATATATTTACTCGTATCATACTGATCGAGGATAGGCAAAAGATTTCATCCACTATCATATCTAAAAGGTTGGACTTGCTTGTAGATATTTAATCAGAACGTGTAATTTACGTTCATGTCATTTTGATTTTTGAACCCGCTGTTTACTCTTGTAGCATCACAGTTGCCAGTGAGGAGAGTCAGATTGTTCCCAGAGACTAATGTAGGGTTAGTCGTATAGACACAGGACATACTTAGCCCTCATCCACTTAATCATGGAGTAGTAAACGGAACGCCTCCATTGGTCCCTTGAGCGAAATACATATCGCTTCCATTGGTCCCATTGAAATCACCAGACCAATTACCGAACATTGTTAAGGTATCATAATAGGTATTATTTAATGAACTGTACGCTGTTTTGATCCCAACTTTATTATTGTAGATTCAGACGTGATTGAGTATATTCCCAGATGAATTCTTGAAATAGATTCATGCAGTAGAATTGTTATAGATCAATGCATTATTGATTACATTTTCCTTGGTCGTCATATCGCCAAAGAGTCCGATATCATTATTATAGGATTGGAAGTTGTTCATCGTGTTTCTGATAGAGCCATTGGCGAATCGGATTCCATATCATGAATTGTTGTAGGTCTGAGTATTATTGATGACATTGTAGTTAGACGAATAATACAAATAGATCCCAGCGATGCCATTATTGAAAAGTTGAGCATTGAGAATAGTATTGTCATGAGACCCTATACCAAACGCAATTCAATATTCCTTATTATTATATACCTGTGTATTGTTGATCGTACTGTTATTCGTGGTACCATCAAAATTTATCCCAGCAAGAGTCCCCGTGACATTAAATCAGCCATTCCCATAATACTTCCCATCGATCTTAACGGAATCAATTATTAGATTGCGCTGATTATTAGCATAAAACATATTCACAAGATTATGTGCGTCCGCCGTAATCCTTGTGTTTGCATTCCCAACGACGGCAATACAATCCCCACTGAAGACGAAGAAACTTGTTGTTGGAGAATTCCGGATGAATCTATATTCATCAGTTCAGCCCGTAAGGATATAGATGGTATGGTCTTGTAAGTATATAGGTGAGTTAAACCCCATTATATTGCCAGGAAGATTTACTACTTGAAAAGATGAAAGAGAACATCCATTGTTCTGTCGGTTTTGAGTATACATAGATCCCGATCAGAAATACTGATTGATGATAGTCTGTTGTGCAGGAGGCAAAACGGAGTCCAATTCAGCAATATATTTACTGCTATCGAAGTCTTCTAGATCATTTCCATATTCCACCGCTCATCCCTGAGAATAACTCACAGGTATAAGTTGCTTCAAGATATGCAATCCAAAGATATATCTGATGGGCCTGGAAGTAGCGTTGAACGATTGCCATCATTGAGGAGGCGTTAACCCACCGCTCAGAAGGAATGAATTACTTCCATTTTTAGGATTGGTAACTCGATCGTAATCAAGACCAGGATCGGTAGTATCAAAGCTTCCAGCAGCAGACCAGGAAGTAATAGGACCGCTTCAAGGATTTGTATTAAACAATCATGGTCATCAAGTATCATTAGTATTACTAAAAAGTTTAATAGTCCCAAAGAAATCGAGTTCTCCGGTCAGGGCAAAAATTCAGATACTATTATTATAAATAGAAACATTATTGATATAATTTATCCAGGGGTTTTCGACGAAAATTCCATAAGCATTATTGTAGATCATACTATTGTGGATAATATTGCTCCCAGTATCAATATAAACACCGACGTTAGCATTGTTGAAGGATTGTGAATTGTTGAGTGAGTTTTCAGAGGCAGTAATGAATTCTATCCCATTGTTCCCATTATTATACACCAATGTATTGTTGATCGTGGCATGGGTAGAATTAATTACAGAGATGCCTTGAACTTGATTATTATAAAATTGTGAATTATCGATATTGATGAATGATGCTCCCCCAGTAATAATTAGTCAATTATTCAGTGAACTATATCATTGGATGTTATTAAAGGTGGCATTTGTGCTTCCATTAATGAGGAACCCTGCAGTGGTGCTACTCCCACTATAAAGCTGGATATTATCTACAATCACATCGTTAGTATTAACAGAGATGGATTTATTACTTCAATTAATAATCACATCACCACTTCCTACCAATGCGATGCAATTCCCATTGAAAGTAATATTAGAGGATAAGGTATAATTTCCTGAATTAATAATATAGATCGTGTTCGCATTTAAAGGGCCTCCATTAAATGAAGATAGAAGATGCTGGATGGATGTCGGGATACAACTACCTGTCCAGTTTCTCGTGTATGCTGTAGATCACGTAGTCCCATCACCGAATAAGGCGTAGATAATATTCCCCGTAGTCGGACTTTGACTTCGGAAATCCGCATTAAGAAATGCTCATCGTTGCCAGTTAGCCTGCGATTTCATACAAAGTCAAAATATGCATAGGAAAGAGATGGCTATGAGTGATAGTCAGAATCTTCGAATGTTTCTTGCGCTAAATGTTCTGCCGATGCCTTTCATGATCGCGAAGCGAATATAAATATATAATGTACTTACTATTAATAATGAGCAGGATTCTGTGTGGTAATATGATTTTCTAGTTCGCTGAGTGTCTCATAATATTTTACTTTCATCAGTTTATACGACATATATCATCTATTGGTTTTGTAGATCTTATATTCTTTACCATTTGGTGCGGCATAAGTAATAGGCGTGAATGAGGTATCTACCTGATGATTCCAGATCTCTTTCGCTGGGTTCTTGCCATCTATATATCTAAGGATACCATCCATGCTATCAAAGTATTTCGCTGAGACAAATTCTGGAGAAGTATATGCTCCATTGCTACCTGCAATGGTATAGATCTTACCATTTGGAGCGATGTGCTTTTGATCGTTATTCAACGTATCACTTCGAGAATCATTCCCATAGGTATTGATATGACAATCACCTGGATTGTAATAATCTATATGTCTGATCAATGATTCACGGTTGATGAAATAATACCTGGTGCTCATGTCAGGTGAATAATAAGCCGAATTACTATTGTCGTATCCTATATTGTATTGTTTACAGTTTGGTGCGATATGGATACTGGTATCTATAGTATCGCTATTGTTATTGAGATCACCATCTAGGAGATCCAAGAGGTATTGGAGACTACAATCATTTGTAAGGTCTACGTTATCTTGTACCATGCTATCAAAGGTGTTCAAGAAATCTTGCAATCTATTTGGATCATTATCATACTGGGCCTTCATGTTGTCGTAAATATTTACGATACTCAATTTTTCGGCATCAGTAAGATTACATGATTCACTACCATCCAATTTAGTTGTCACATTATAGGCGGCAGTCATACTAAATCCATTAGTATGGACGACAGAACTTACTGTAGTATCAAACTGATCACTTGATATGAGATCGATCTGCAATTGATCGCTAGAAGTCACATATGCTCCTGATCCTACACCAGTTCCGTTGACGAAAAGCATTCCGTTGCTGACAGATACTCGTGTGGGTGTGGAAAGACCAAACACATAGAAGACGTCAGACAGATATGCTCTGGAAAGGTCTGCATCTCTCACAGAAGGGATAGAGCTCAGATACATGACTCCATTTAGGAGGCAACAACTACATGAGCCACTACAGTACTGTGAGCCTATCACAAATGTGCCCGTGGCAGAAGTAGAGGAGTGTCCAAGTTGATCGGTGGTAATTACGACTCGTGAATATGATCCGATAGGTAATAATGATGCATTGATCTGTGCTCCTGTAGCAGTAGGTCATACACTACCGGAAAGTACGAGTCCACTATTGTACAATTTATAAGTATATGATGCAATACCAGCTCCCGTATCATATGCTCCCGCCCAAGATAATTGGAACAGGCTTGATGCGCAGACGCCAGTACCATTGATAGGTCCTAGAAGTGTAGGAGGCGTAGGTGGTAGAGTATCTACATAGATTCTCTTGCCTGCATCTAGGTAGGTACATGATCATGTCTGATAAGTGCTATAAAATCGATTTCGTACATTGATCCCTGTAAGTGTCGCAGGGAGGGCAATAGGATAAATGAGTCCTGTTCATGGATGGAATCCAGTAAAGATCCCAGGTAAGAAGTCTCAGGTAATGAGATAATTTACTGGTTCCGTTACAGAGACGTAAGTAATAATATTTGTGAGGTCCGTATAATAAGAGATTCATCCTGCGTTGATCACATGTGGTCCAGGTCAGAACGTCACATCACCCTGGAAGTTGGGATTACATCCACTGGATACATTGACTACATTAAATGTAGAGTAGGTAGTAGGACAGATATCGTGTGTTGTCCCTGATCGAGCAGTACAGGTAGCTACATAATGGCCGAGAGGCAGAAAACTTCCAGTAGTCCACGTATAGCTATTGGCCATAGTGGTAACTCCTGTGGAATATGCGATATGCATAGGATCTATAGACCCAGAATAGATATTCAAAGTATATCAAGTAACATTTTGTCACGTACAGGTGAAATTAATATTTTGCCCAAGAACAGGCGTTGATGTACTTGTAGTGAATGACTGACAGAGCGTAGTTCCACTCGTGAGAGTAGTTTGCCGAGCACAGCCACTTCCTATAGCTCCGGAGTAATTACTTATTCGGGTATATACCCCTCAGTATGTTCCCACACCAGTAAATGTGTGAGAATAGCTAATAGTTCCCGTAGCCGTTCGTCATGTTGAGAACACTTCTCATGTTGTTCCCACAAATGAATGGAGGCTAATACCATTCCCTCGATTTCCGCTTAAACTAAAAGTTATTGGAGTGTTAACATTCCAAGTGCTTGGGTAAGCGAGCAGCCCGGAACAAGATGGTAGTTCAATCTGGCAAGTAGAGTTACATCCGTCTCCATTGTTGTTGTTTCCATCATCACATTGTTCATTTGTCCCTGTATCGAGCATACCATCACCACACCCAAGAAGGAATGATCAAGTCCAGAGATCAATATCAGCGATACCACCATAGTTATCTCGCATAAATCAGGTCATACTTCATGATAATATTCTCAATGAACCAGAAAATACCGTGGTTCATTCCATCTGATTATTTGAAAAGTCATACTCTACTCCTGCGATCAAATGAAAATCTATGCCTGACCAGCTATGGTTGATCTGCCCATATACTTCATTCGCATGGACACCAGCACCCGTACAATTGGTAAACCATCAGCCACTCATAGTCATCAGATTATATCACGATTGCCCTTGTCAGCTCAAGATAGCGAGGTCCCCTGTATCCAAAGGCCACAATCTCCATCCTCTTTGATTATCATAATAGAGTCCATTGAGTTGAGTAGAACAGTTGATGGATTGAGATCCAATAGTTATGTTCTGTGGAGTGCTTAATGTAGTAACGGGTTCCCAGAAAATAATTCCGGCAAAGTCATTCCCTCCGTAGGCAAAATGTGCCTCAGAATACACTCAAGTATTTATTAATCAGGTGAACATCATAGTCCATCCATTTTCAAAGGGAAGATATGCCGCAGAGAGGCCTCTAAGCATTGCCACAAACATTCCTAGGAACAACATAATCCCAAGAAGTGCCCTGTGAAATGTAGGGAGCTTGCGGTAATGATGTTTGATCGTTTTAAGCATGATAACTCATGAAAAGTATAAAGAGATGTTTCGTAATATTCAGTTTATTCACCTTACTATTATATGCGCGGGGAGAAAATAAGCAAAAAATGCCTCTCTCTACTATATAATAGGGTTGACAGATAAACAAAAAAGCGCCCAATATGGGCGAATGGACACTTAGGCAGTGAGTAATTGAGAACTTAGAATCTAGAATCTAGAACCTAGAACCTAGAACCTAGAACCTAGAACCTAGAACCTAGAAGCTAATATCTATTCTTCCGGCAAGGGATCGGTTGCGTTGGCTTCTGAAATTTCATATTCATCGACGTCTTCACTAAGAAGCGCTGTCTTTCATTGTGCTTCTTCAGTGCATCAGATGCATTCCGTGTGAGAAAAGAGGTCCATGATAAATTTTTTTTACAAAGGTAAAAGAAAACGAAGCTCAGCAGGGATCATATCCTCCTGATCGATATGCATGAGTTTTTGTTCAAGTGCAATGAAATCGGTTTCGTTCATCGTAGGCAAAACAAGGTCAGCAAACATCTGTAAGATCACAGGTAACGGTTCGTGATATTTTTCAGTCCAAAGTTCATAACTTTTTTTCATCCCCAAGACTACTTCTTCATTGGTCCCTACGCATTCAAATGGCTTCATCCCTTCGATCCCAAGCAATTGTTTAAATGTCTGCAATAATGTTTCATCTTCGAAAAATTCTTTTCACCAAATAGTTTGAGTCTGGATTTTATCCACGAATGGTCTCAGAATCACATATACGAAAGCACATTTCGGGCAGGATCAGCATCGACGGCGCGCCGCAGGCGCAGGTGGAAGGTTGGAGCTTGAAGCTGGATGCTGGATGCTAGATGCTGGAAGCTCTTCAAGAATTCTGAAATTAGTATTACAGCTGCTGAAGACGTCAAAATATTGTGGATATCAGGCAAAAAGTTGAGCGATTTTGATCTCATACATACCTCTCAAGAGACTGAAATATTTCACATCGGGAGAAAGTGCATTTTTTATATATTGAGCAAATGCCTCTTCAAATGCCAGACTTTTGCTTCGTTGATGATTGACATCGATGCCATCAAGGATTGTATTTCACTCATTCGCACTTTTCTCATTGGACATGATGATATATTTGTAATCATAGAGATATGCTGCAGTGACGAGGACAAAGGCGATCATGCCACTGATGGGCACATGCCCATTGTAATATCCTTCTTCATTCATCGCGAAAAGTTGAGGATCCATCGTCCTTTTCATGACCAATCTTTGCGCACCTATTTTTTCATTCACTATCTGATGAAGAAAGTAATCTTTTCAGAAAGTAGAAGTGGAGAGGGGGAGTCAGGCCTTTTTCACGAGTTCTGCACTGACACAACTATCTTTCCCTCCACCTATCGCTACCATAATTTTCTTGCTCTCACTCGCAAAATGCGCATGCAAAAAATTAAAATCTTTTTCTGTTTTTCCATTCACAAATTGCGCTAATCCTTTAGGAGAAATCTTATTTCTAAAAAAATACTCTCCTAATCCATGGAGATAGAAAGTATTTCGAAAGGTTTGTTGGTCATTGCTTAAATATCAATTCTGCACAGTGATATTCGGAGTAGGACAAAGTTTGTAATAACTGATCCCTATCGCTAAAGAAAGATGAAAAAGCAGATGCTGCATCACGCTCGGATCGATGTTCACGATAGATGTAAATCATGGGCTGGAGAAATTTATTGTCTCCGTAAATTTTACCTCATGATCAAAACTATAGCTGAAGCTCGCCGTCAGCGTTTGTACATCGAAATTGCAGGATTCTATGAAGAAATTTTGGAATGTTTTCATGCAGTGAATCTATATATTTACTGCAGAAAATCAATGAAATTGTTGATATATAAAAGTGATTGTAATTGGTCATTAGTTATTTGTTATTTGGCCGGAAGCCTTCTCCTAATCTCCAATACACCAATAACCAACCTGCCTGCCGGTAGGCAGGTACCCAAATATACCAACCCACTCCCATTGCATTTTTATTTCAAATAATTACCTTAGATGCATCATCGTAAAAGCAGTAAATACCGTTCTTGCGTAAATACCGTACATGGTCATTACGCTTTTTACACACTTCCGCCTTTTACTCTATTTACACTCAATGGTTGATTTCGCAGATCTCAGAAATAAAAATATCGCTATCCTCTGATTTGGACGTGAAGGAAAATCCACGCTCAAATTTCTGATGGATCAGAAAATCCACTTCAGCAATATTACTATCCTAGATGCTAAAGATGACCTAGATAATCCTGACGCTATCCATGCTATTACCTGAAGTAAATATCTGCAAGATCTCGATAAATACGATATCATTTTCAAATCATCTGGGGTACCTATCACGACTGAACTCGTACACGTTAAAGAAAAGATCGTGACTCAAGTGCAATTATTTTTTGATAATTATCCGGGGAAAGTGATCGCGGTTACCGCAAGTAAAGGGAAATCTACGATAGTATCATTGATTTATGCTTTGTTAAAAAATGCCGGATATAACGTTAAGCTTGTCGGCAATATCGGCGTACCTATTTTGGATGAGATAGATATTTGTCCTCCGTTCAAAACTGATGGGGACCCTGAATTCTGCCCTGTCAGAGAGAATGATTTCGTCGTGATAGAACTCTCGAGTTATATGCTGCATGACCTGCGTAAGAAGAATTTCATCTCCATCTTGGGAACGATTTTCCCAGAGCATCTCGATCGACATGGCTCTTTCGATAACTATGTGGGCGCCAAACTCAATATCCTCAAGGGGTCAGAAATCAATATCGTCAACCATGAAACATTGCAAAGATTTGATCTGGATAAAGCATACACAAATCTGATCCCCTATGATCAGGGGTCTGCCTATGCCCGGATGGATGGGCATTTTACGCTCGGAGACAAAATGATCTTCTCTGTAGATGATAGAAAAATCCCAGGCGATCATAATCTAGAAAATATTACCGCAGTCGTTGCACTTGCTGATACTTTGAAAATCCCTATGGAGATCTTGCATACAACGGTGCGTGAATTTCAGTGATTGCCCCATAGATTACAAGAAGTAGGGGAGTATGGCGGTATCCGTTGGATCGATGATGCGATCTCTACTACGCCAGAAAGCACGATCGAAGCCCTCAAAACCTATGGCGATCAGATCGATACCATCTTCTTAGGCTGAACCGATAGAGGCTATCAATTTGATGAATTAGCAAAATATATCCATCAATCTAAGATCAGAAATATCGTCATCTTCCCCGATTCATGAGAAAGAATTCTTGAATCATTGCAACGTTCCAACGTCTTGTCCTCCACCAAGGAGGATCCAACCCTCCCACATTTAATCCAAACTTCTTCTATGCAAGAGGCAGTACAATTTGCCTACGAACATACCGAGAAATGAAAGATTTGCTTGCTTTCGACGGCATCTCCCAGTTATAGTCTGTGGAAAGATTTTGAAGAAAAAGGAGATCTATTTCAGAAATATATTAAGGAAATAACGTAATTGAGTACCCCCTTTATGGAAAGGGGGAGGGCCGGTACGGCGGGGGATTTTTCTTCACCTCGAAACACAAACCTCTACTTGTTAAAAGATATTTACCTCCATATTGTGTACATTATGAAAAAGATTTTCTCTTTGTTAGCTCTCCTAATGCTCTTGGGAACCTGCTCCGCTCATCAACCTAGGATCACCTTCGGTGAATTTCACCCCAAAGGGAATCCCGTCATTGTGACCCATCCAGAAATTTCTCAAGCTTTTTACGGCGATCTCTCAGGGCAATCGGATTATTATCAGATCACTTCCGATACCTGATTTCTCTTGTATGCAAGTATCGTAGTCCCAGATTTGACAGGAAGTAGAACTGATTTTGTCCTCGGAATCCTGCAGGGAAACGTCCGTCTCGAGAAATGAGAGGGATCACGTCTGCAGCGATCAGGATTTTATGAAAAATTTGCAGGAGACGAATATCTTCAGTGACCATTATGGGAAAGACAAGTAGGCTCAGGAGTCTACACGATCATCATTAGCAATCCAGGCAATCAAGGCAAGTATTCCCTCGCAATAGGAAAGATAGAAAGCTTTCCACTCAATGAAATTATCAAGACACTCAAAGTATTACCAATATTAAAAACTCAGTTCTTCGATACCTCAGCACGAGCCATATTTCAATGACTGATAGTCCAGATGATAACAGGGACATTCATTATACTCTTACTTCTCATTCTCGCAATCATTTTCTTGATCAGAAGAAAAAATGGAAGGAAATAGCTGCTAATCTCCCGGGAGCTAATCGCTTAAAAGGAGCCACTTAACTACCAACTCGCTCATTTGCTCCCGGGCTTGCCCACCTTCGGTGGGAGTAAAAGAATCTGATGTTGACATATTCGGGATTCTCCTTGATTTCGAGGATCGTTTTGTTATAAGAGGAAGTGAAAAGAAAAATAAATACAAATTAAGAAAAAAGTATGAAAGACTCATCTTTAAAGTTAGTGGGGGGAGTGAAAGTCTCCTACCACGTGGTGTTCACATTTAGACACCAATCACAGGAGGCAATTGATCTCCTGATGAAAAAAATCCGTAAAGCAGGGATAAAACATCGTAAAATAAATAGCGATGATACTAAATCCCATTGCTTGACGAAAGGGTGTCTGAAAGATACCGGTATGCATATCCCGGTAAGAAATGGAAAGGCAATTCAATCAGTGAGAGTCTATGACGACGAGTCATTAGAACTTATGAAGGCGTTGATTGCCAGAGAGTGTCCACCAGATATGAAAATCAGTTAAATGGTATTTCCAGAAGGTACCCTGTTTATAACAGGGCCTTTTTGGTTTTTGCTCCATTAATTCTCCTATTGAGATTATCTAGCTTTTTATTAAAATATCCCTTACATATAACTATCAAATAGTAGATACATATCCCCCAGACAATACAATCTATTCACGCAGCGATCTTTTAGCTTTGTAGCCAAACCACTCCATGCAAGAATCCGCTTTAGTCCTTATAGATTATCAGACTGAATGGAGAAATCCTGAGTCTGAGTATTATGTGGGCGATCTAGTAGACATCGTCTCTAAAGTAAATTTCCTGATCGACTTCTGCAAAGCGAGAGGATATAAAATTATCTTCACCAAACATGTAGAACCGGAATCGTTGGACTATTTCAATAACACCACTCAGATTATCCCTGAGCTGAAATTATCTGAAGCTGATGTCATCGTAGTGAAACATAAGATCAGCCCATTTTACAAAACCGAATTGGATAACGAATTAGAAGGCGTGAAAAATGTCGTCGTATGTGGTATCTTGACCAATCTCTGCGTCAGAAGTTTTATAGCAGAGGCGTATGATAGAGACCTCAAGATCACAGTCATCAAGGATTGTTGCGCAGCACATACTCCAGAGAAACAAGAGCAAACCTTCGCTGATCTGCATGATACGAGAGAAGAAATTGAATTTATTAATTTTGAAGAATTTGTAGAATAGACGGGATAGACCGTCATTCGAAATAATAATCAGGAGAAAAAATATATCCCAAATTGAGTCCCCCCTTTATTGAAAGGGGGAGGGCCGGTACGGCGGGGGATTTTAAAACGGGGCTTTTCGTTTTTCTTCAAAAAACTTTTACATTCTATTTTCTTCATGGCCGAAAAAATCATCCAAACCAAACAATGTGCGCATTGTTGATCGTCTTTTGATATCACAGACAAAGACTTGGGATTCTACGACAAGGTTTCTCCGATCTTCGCATGAAAAAAATATACTATCTCTTCGCCGACTTTTTGTCCTGATTGCAGACAGCAGAGGAGACTGAGTTTTAGGAATGAAAGAAAATTGTATCATAGGAAATGTGATCTCACAGGTAAAAATATATTATCGATTTATTCTGCCGATAAACCTTATAAAGTCTATGGGCAAGAAGAACGGCGGTCTGATAAATGGAGTGGCTTCGATTATGGAAAAGATTTTGACCCAAGTAAAAATTTCTTTCAGCAATACGAAGATCTGCTCCTTCAAGTGCCTAAAATATCCAATCTAGTAAAGACTTCATTAAATTGTGAATATAATGTGATTGTAGGTAATTGTAAAAATTGTTATATGTGTTCTACTACTTTTCAATCCGAGGAATGTTTGTATTCATATCGATGCGTGGAATCCAATACTTGTGTAGATAGTTCCAATATTCTTGGTAGCGAAAATTCGTATGAGTGTTTTGATGTGCATACGGTATACAATCTCAATTATTCCGAAAGTTGCAAAGATTGCAGAGATGGATATTTTCTCTATGACTGTGTCGGTTGTAACAATTGTTGCCTATGTACTTGATTGAGAAACAAGAACTATTGTCGATGAAATCAGCAGCTTACCAAAGAAGAATATGAGGAGAAGCTAAAGGCAAATTTCCCCTGTGCACAGGCAAAAATCACTGAGCTCAGAGACACTTTCAATACACTCAAAGCCAAACAGATCAGAAAATATTATACAGGGAAAGAGACATTCAACTCCGATGGGGATTATCTTACCAATTGCAAAGAATGTACTTCTTGTTTCAACGTGGCCGATGCTGAGGATTCAAAATATACACGAGATTCCTGTGTGGGAGTGAAAAACTGTATGGATGTCTCTATGATAGGAGATGTCGTAGATCTTATGCTAGAGGCGCATGCGAGCGGATACAACGGCTACAAGAGCGCATTCGTCAACCTCTGTCGGACAAATTCAGAGTTGCTGTATTGCGATTATTGCATGAATTGCCAAAATTGTTTCGGTTGTGCAGGATTGAAAAATCAGCAATATTGCATCTTAAATAAACAATATTCCAAAGACGAATATGAAAAGTTAGTTCCTCAGATTATAGAAAAAATGATCTCTGACTGAGAACGGGGAGAGTTTTTCCCATCTCGCGTTTCACCCTTTGGATACAACGAATCGGTTGCTATGGAGTATTATCCTCTGACGAAAGAGGAGGCTTTAAAAGCCTGATTTAAGTGGTCTGACTATGAAGCACCATTTCCTAAGGTCGAGAAAATATTGAAGGCCAATGAGCTTCCTGATATTAAATTTGTAAATAATGATATTCTCGCTCGAGCAATCACTTGTGAGGTGAGCGGAAAACCTTTTAAGATTACTGCACAAGAACTTGAATTTTATCGCAAACATGGATTGCCGCTTCCTACAAAGCATCCAGACGTTCGTCATAGAGAAAGGACGTCACTCAGAAATCCAAGAAAATTATATGAGAGGAAATGTATGAAATGTGGAGTCGATATGAAGACCAGTTATGCGCCAGACCTGCCTACCGGACAGGCAGGGAGGAAGGAGATGGTGTATTGCGAAGCCTGCTATAACCATGAAATCTATGGTTAACGTTATTAGAAAGAAAAACGTATTAGAAAACTTCAGCAGGCGGAGTCCCGGGACTCCGGGGCGAGGAATGTTATAATAAAGAGATATATTGATAGCATTGCACGTCAAGAATGACAACAACCTTCTACCTGTTACCTTCCACCTGCTCCTATTTTATAAATCTCTGAAAATCTTCTAAACTATCGAATTGCTTATATACTGAAGCGAATCTGATATATGCTACAGAATCAGCTTTTTTCAATGCTCTCAATACATCATCTCCGATTTCTTTGGAGCTCACTTCCGTTTTGTCAGTGGTCCATTCAGATTCCAGATTATTGATAATGCGTTCCAAGTCTTCATCACTGATATCTCTTTTGGCGCAGGCGAGACGGATGGCTCTCTTGAGCTTATCTCTATCATAGATCTGTTTTTCTCCATTTCTTTTGACCACAGTCAATTCTGTAGTTCACTTTCTTTCAAATGTAGTAAACCTATTTTGGCAAAATTCACATTCTCTCCTACGTCTAATGCTTTGTCCATTATCTATGACCCTGGAATCAATCACTTTGGTATCCATGTTTTGGCATTTGGGACATTTCATTGTACAATTACTTAAATGGATAAAATTCTACACAATATTTTAGTTAACAGTGAACAGTGAATAGTGAACAGCGTTGGTATTTTTTTATAAACAAGAACTCCTACGCTGTTATCTGTTAGTTGTTAGTTGTCCACTATTTTGGTATAAGAAACCTCTTATTGTAGTATGTAATATTCTTCAAAAATCAAGCATATCGGATAAAATCTTGATCGCTGTATTTTTTTTCCATGTCCGTCGCTTGTTTTCACTCTGTAAAGATAAGCCGGTTGTCCATTGCTATTTTGAGATATTCTTTGTTGTCGTCCAATGAGATTCGTTGCAGAAGGATGTCTTGGAAAGTATCGGCGACACGTTCTATGACTTTAGTAATTTTGTCTGCATAGTCATCATCGATATGGAGGACCTGCTTGATATATAGCTTGGTAAGCCGATCTGCATGGAGCTGTTTCGTGCTGGTTTCTTCTTTACGGAGAAAAGTCATATACAGCAAAAACCCGAAGAGCGTCTCTCTCACTTGTGCAAAGATACCCAAGATAGTAATGTCAGAATAATTTACATGCAAAGCCACCTTCGCGCCATGGAGATGTTGATAGAAGGTTTGAGAAACTCGATAATCAATGTTGTAAATATTTTCCTTGAGATGGAAGATATCTTGATCAGTAAATGCTCCTTTGATATCTTTGACGAAATCCTTGAAATCTACCAGATGCTGCGCAATGCTACCATATACACCATCCAGGAAGATTTGCTTTTTGCTCGTGACCAAATCAGAGACTTGCTTGCCCAAGAGCGCTCTAAATAGGTCCAAGATTTTCTTGTGCTTGAGGTAGATCCTGATATCTTTGGGATTGATATCTTGCAAGATGATTGCTAAGGAATTTACATCAAAAGATTTCAATAGACTGATATTGGGTGCGAGTTTCGCGTTGTCAGATTTGTTGGGGAGTATAAATTTTTGCTTTCCTGCTCTGACATTGTCTGCAGTATATCTGTAATAAAATACATTCGTCCTGTACTGGTCAAGCAACGCCCCGTAATACATCAGTGTATAATTTTTCTCTCCCAAACTATCGATGACAGTCATCACCTTCTGGATGAGAGGATATTTAAAGAGCCTGAGAAAGAAATTGTCGCCTCTGGAGACTCGAAATCATCAGATAAAAGTGATGTAGAAGTTAAGAATTTTCTCCATGAGTTTGGATTCTTTTTTGATCCTTTCGGGGACCTTGAAGCTATCGATACTTTCGACGTCCTCTCCGATAGAGGACATGAGATCATCGAGATCTTCTCCTATCATTCATTGATCTTCGTCTTTAAATAGGGTGATGATATATTTCTGTACTCATTGGAAAAATTTCTTTTTGAAATGTCTGTAATCCGTGATATAGAGAAGGAAACTCTCTAAAGCACTATCATCTTTACGGAAACGGACGACAAACTCATCCAATATCTTTTTATCAAACAATTTAGCGACTACCGTTTCCGTCATCAGCGACATGTCAGATTCTAGGAAAAGATACCTCAGTAGAATATCTGCAGGCAAAACATGATGTAAAATCTTCCCTTCTAAGGCAGTGAAATCTGATGAGTAGGCGTATTGCTGATAATGCCCCACAAAGTCTGCAAAGGATTTTCTCGTATCTTCGCCCTTCAATTCATCATGGAAGAGCCACGCATAGATATCCTTGTCCGTCACTTTGCTGTAGAGGAATGTCGTATTGAGTCTCTGATATACAGCGAAGAGCACGAAAAATATTTCTGTGGTATTTAAAACGGCTTTTTTGATCTCCAACAACTTTTTGGGATCTGGCGTCTGTCCGGTTTGCTGGAAAACGAAGGCATAAAAGGAGAAAAATACATCCACAAACCAGTTATAATTTCTCTCTTTATCTTGAGAGGGAAAGATCTTCATCCTAGAGAGGAAGACAAAATGCAGAAGAAATATCGTGTACAGAAAGTGGAGATAATACTCCGGGTCATACTTTCAGAAAATATCTTTGACATACAAAGCAGAGACCAAGCTCAAACTATTGGCAATATTCGCAGGAGAAAAAAATCTATAGCCATTGAGATTTGCAGTGGCAGCATAGCCATAGTAGAGATCTACGTCCTTGGGTTTGATAGGAATGTTCTCGCCAAACCCGATCTTAAACTCGAAAGGATCCTGCGTCACGTCAAAAAGATTCAGCTTATAATTTTCTACAATTTTTCTGTTGATGACAGAAAAAAATTCTTTCGTAGAGATAAACGAAATAAACATGCTGGCCGGATTCACGGATTGGTTTACAATATCGTCGGGAAAGATCGAGAGTAAGACTCTTTTGAACAATTGCATATCATGAGCTTATCATCTAAATAATTTACAAATATTCAAATACTTTCAAATTTACGAAACAATTTTCAAATAACCGAATGACAGAATGAAGAAAACAGGGCTAACTTGTAAAGATTGTTATATTTGTAAATGCATAAATCGTTTTGGTAATTTGGTAATTCGTAAATTCGTGAATTGTTTAGAAAATTCAAAATTCTTAAATTCTTAAATTGTCATTCTACTTGTTTATACTCAACACATTAACTTCATAAGCCAAGTTGTCCCAAGTCTGTCTTGGATTCGTTTCCAAAAGGACAAATTGGAAGCCACTACTATCCGTTTCCGTTCATTGGATGATGCCTTGAAGATCTCCTAAGCTGACTTGAGCTCCTTTTACTCCATCGACATGAATCTTATCGAAGATCAGTTGAGAAATCCTTTGGAGCTTCATGGGATTGTACAGAGCCCCATATCATTGTCCAGAAGTCACAGAGAATGTTTTAGTCGCTCCAACTTTCATGCCGATTACTGCATCTTCGAGCCCTTTGATCACTTCACCTGAGCCTACAGTAAAATCTAGATTCCCACTTTCAAAATTAGTCCCATCAGAGAAGTGTGATACGACATTAGCGCTGATCTTATCGCCGATTTGGACGACAGCACTTTTCCCACAACCAGTTAAGAGTAGTGCAGTAGCCCCCATTACAGCAAAGGCGATATAAGATAATTTTTTCATGAATGAATATTATGGAATAAAAATTTTCAATTTCTTTATCCGCTAAAGGACGATTCCCAATTGCAATTCTCCACTGCCGAGCAGAGCGAGCCTCCACTGTGCCACACCATCATTATTTTAAGCTCCGTAGCCACATGCAATGTGGCTCTACAGAAATTGTGGTGTGGCCCTCAACCTTCAACTTTATTTAATCTTATCCTGCAAAAACTTTGCCCAAGAAGCTTGTGGGCTCGTGATGAGATTGGGATCTTGTGGTGTCTGCGATTGCGAAGTAGAAGTATCTGTTTCTGTCGATCACGTCAGTATCGGTTTCGTATTCTCTTCAAACTTGATGATAAATTCATCTGGGGCAAGCATATTGTTTTCATGCTGGAGAAAAAATTTCGCATAATCTGATTTTTCGTAGTTCACCAAAAAGTTTTGCGAAAAAGCCAATTCGGCCATTTTACCTTCTCTTTCCAATGTAGTACTAGAGATCGTCGTCTCGATAGCTACATAATTCACATACACCCTGATCGCGATAATCATGGCAAAAATATCTATGATGAGAAGGCCGTATTTGATGCGATTGGGATACTTTCTGAGATAATATTTCAGTTTCGGCATAAAATGATCTGGCAAAGTAAATACATCTATAGAATTTGCTATTCTCGGTTGAAAATTCAAGGCAAAGTTGTATAAGTTGGTTTACTTATTGTTTAAAATAATCTTGAATTTAGGGGCTTAGAGGTTTAGGTCCTTAGGAATATATAATCATCAAATATTCAGTAACTCAATCCACCTTCCCACCATCCCACTTTTCAACCTTTCAACGTTCCTTCCATGGCAATTCATAGACTTCCAGAATATCTCATCAATAGACTCAAGGCAGGTGAAATCGTAGAGAGACCTGCATCTTTGCTCAAAGAATTATTAGAAAATAGTTTAGATGCATGAGCTGATGAAATCATTATTACCATAAACGATGGAGGGAAAAATTTGATCAGCGTCCAAGATAATGGGACGGGAATCGAGCTTTCCGATATGGATCTCTTGTTTGAAAGATATGCGACTTCCAAGATCAATGGTGAACAAGATTTATACAATTTACAAAGTTATGGATTCCGTGGTGAAGCATTGGCCAGTATCGCTGAGGTAAGCAAGACCTCCGTGATTTCTAAGACTACCTACGCCGAGATAGGAAGCAAACTGACGAAAGTAGGGTCAGAACTTATTCTTAAGCATCAGCCGGTAGGCTTTGAACATGGGACGATTGTGACCGTAGAGGATCTCTTCTACAATGTGCCTGCAAGACTCAAGTTTCTCAAATCTTCTCAGACTGAATTTTTCTACTGTTACAACTACTTCGTGGACGTGGCGTTGTATCATCACGACAAACACTTCGTCTTCAAGAAAAATGAAAAAATAGTTTTTGATCTTCCCCCTACAGATGATATTTTCACAAGGATCCAAGATGTCTTCAAAAAAGATCGATCAGCCAATCTCAAGGACATTACTTACCAAGATGAGAACATTAGTTTGACCGGGTTGGTCTCAGATGCACAACTTCGTTTTTGATCAGCAGAACATACAAGGATCTATGTAAATAGTAGACCGATCCAGG
Source organism: uncultured bacterium (assembly GCA_903918675.1). Taxonomy (GTDB): domain Bacteria; phylum Patescibacteriota; class Gracilibacteria; order Absconditabacterales; family Absconditicoccaceae; genus CAJBLF01. The sequence goes on along the minus strand of CAIXFE010000082.1, from coordinate 14,083 downwards.
ATAAAATTATCAAGAAGGCATTGATGGACGCATATCACAGACAGATATCACCAGGAGAATATCCTTTTGCTTTATTGATGATAGAGAGTACTCCCGGTATGGTAGACGTCAATGTCCATCCCAGAAAACTCGAGGTCAAATTCGCTGATCCAGGAAAGATGTATGATATCATTTTCCATACTGTCCAGAAAACGTTAGGGGAAAATAAGGTTGCCTCGGTTTGAATCTGACAAATCTGAGAAGGGGCTGAAAGATCTGAAAAGGGATTTAGCTTCCAATCATCGACGATTAATCCACAACCTTCAACCTTCAACTTTCAACTTTCAACTGACGTCCTACAGACGTCGCGTAACTTCGATCATGACGAAACGCCTGAATTCCGAAACCAAGAAATTGGCAATTATAAAATCGTAGGGCAGGCGTGGAATTCATACATTGTGTTGCAATCAGACGAGGCTATCTATTATATCGATCAACATGCCCTCGCAGAGAGGATCGCTTTTGAGAAAATGAAAAGAAATATCGCAGACAAGACAGGACTCAAATCAGAGGTGGTCTTGCAACCTATTACCGTCGAGATGCACAGCATCCCCAATATCCAGGATAAGATAGATCAGCTCAATGCCCTATGATTTGATTGTGGACTGCTTTCAGAAAATAAGATCGTCATCTATGCCATCCCGCAGATTTTCATGATCTACAAAGTCGATATAGAAGAATTATTCAACCATATTCTCTACTTACCGCAGATCTCTTATGATCATATCTTAGATAAAATCTTCGCCAGCAAAGCCTGTAAGATCTCCATCAAAGCAGGAGATAAATTATCTTATCAAGAAATGCAGCACCTCGTACAAGAAGGATTTACTGCTATTCCATGAATGTTTGTCTGCCAGCATTGAAGGTCTTTTTTTGTGAAGATTGATAAGAAAGATGTCGATAAGCTCTTTGACAGATAGTCTCACCTTAATCAGCGCACTTTTCCTCATCCCCCACCCCCTTCTCCTTCAGAGAAGGGGAGCTTAACGTGCCAAGATGCCCTCTCAGAAGGAGAGGGTTAGGGTGAGGAGAAAGGGATAGAAATAAAGGTAACTGACAATGGATATTGTCAGTATTTTTTTAAAGTGGAAAATCAAAAAATAATTTCAAACTAGGCGTGGTTTCCATGTCCTTTATTTCTTCTCTAGTGAACCGGCCCATAGCAGTATGCTCGCTACTCAGTCTTGGCTCTCCCTTGACAGAGAGAGGAGCAAAGTAGTGGATGATTGCATCAGGGATTTTCTCATCATGGTATGCCGTGTGTTTCACCTCTTCTCCAGGTTCGATATCAAGTCCCGTCTCTTCCTTGATCTCTCTCATGATAATATCGACTGGGCTTTCTCATGGTTCACATCTTCATCCAGGAAAGTCTCGTACATTAGGATGGTTCCAAGAATCAGGAGATCTTCTGAGAAGTAAAAATTTCCCATCTTTTTGAATCGCAGCTTTGGAGATATCAAGCATAAAAAAATGTAGCAAAAGAATAAAACGATGGTCACTAAAAACATTTATAAATCAAAAAACAGTGGCACACTGGGATGTAATTCCAGATTTTTTATTTCTTCCAGAGTGGCTCGCAGCAAGTCGGAATGTTCATCACTTAACCTAATCTCGCCTCTTACTGATGCAGGGATGAAGTAATGAAAAGAAAGATCATATTTTTTATCATGATATTCTGCGCGTTTCATTTCATCTCAAGGGATAATATCATAAGAGGTTTCTTCTTTCACTTCTCTCATAACCGACTGGGTGTGCGTCTCTCCAGGATCATCTTTTCATCCCGTGAAATCTCGTAAACCAGGGAAGCTTAAAGCATTAGAAGCTCTTTTGAGCAGGAGATATTTGCCATCTTTCTGGATCACGGCCTTGGAGATTTCAAGCATGGGATAATGCTTAGAAGAATAAAATCTTGATCGCAGATGCTACGACAACTATGGCAAAAACCGTTTTCACTCGTTTATTTCATTTTTTGATAGCAAGATGAGCTCCTACATATCCTCAGATCATCATACCTAAGAACAAAGTGATTCAAATCTTTCGATCCAGGAATCATTGGCTAATAAGGACAATCACGGAAGTAACGGTAAGTACAAAATACGGGATAATGTCTGTAGCATTCGCTTGGACGATATCCAATCCATAAAAATACATCAGATTAGCCATATACAATGGCCCAAGTCCCCCAAGGAATCATCCAAGGATAGAGAGAAGAAAATAGATAAGAGATCACAGTATTTTTTTTATAAGTGAAGTCGCTTTCTGAGTAACGCCAATGTTACCTATCAATACTATCGGAAGCAATACCAGTAAGAGCACTCAGATGATGATGGATAATGTACGTGCATCTATGCTGATGACAATATGCGCTCAGAGATATCCTCCGATGACAGCAAAGATACATAAGGGTAATGCTATCTTCCAAATAATCTTTTTCTCTTTCCAAAATTTAGCTATAGCTCATAGTGCATTTCATACGCCAGCAAATTTACTGGTGGCGATAGCCGCTTGTGGTGGCAATCACAAAAGCATGAGCGCAGGAGCAACTATGAGTCCCGCTCCTCATGAAATAGCAGAGAGAGTGCCGGCGACAAGGCCTAATAAAAATATTAAGAAAATCATCTGATCTCTGGAGAGTAAAAACTATTCACGATTGATTTTGATCGTGTCGTCATCATCGTCTATGCTATTCATATCCAGCATCACGATATCGGTAATCGCCCTGATCTCATGATAAATAAATGGGGCAATCTTAAACATGATAGGGCGATTATATATCTGACTAAATTCTTCTCCGGTTTTTATATTTTTCAAAATCATCTCGAGCTCTCCATCGATCACAACTAGCGTTTCGGGGTCTTTCATTCTATCTTTGCCTGTATGATAATGCTTGCCGCTGATACTTCATTTTCCCCTTTTGATGACAAGGATATGCGACGAGTCTCTATTAAGAAATTGAAAAATTGAACCTCTCTCGTCTTGTTTGACTGTTTCCAACTCTATAATTTCTACTCACTCCATGAGAATGGATAAAATGTTAAAGTGTTAAAATGTTGAAGGGCAAAAGCTGTAGTTCAAGGGGTAAACCTTAAAACTGCCTACCAACACGCTATTGAAAACCGTATCCATCTAAGGTCTAAGCGCTAAGTTCTCCGATCTATATTATTTCAATCTGATATCCTGTCAATTGTGACGCTAATTTCACATTAGAAGCTCATTTGCCGATAGCGAGAGCCTTCTGACTTTCTTCTATGGTCACAATGGCTTTATGATCTTGGATCTCGATATGATCGATGTGGGCAGGCTTCAAACAATTTCTGATGAGCTGCAAAGGATCCTCAGTCTGTTCGATGAAATCAAGCTTCTCTCCATCCAACAATGATAACACGGTATTTATTCTGTCTCCTCTACTTCCTACCATCACACCGACGGGATCGACTTTTTCCTCATGAGAAGCTACGACGATCTTCGTCCTCTTACCAGGGATCCTGACAATCTTTTCTATAGTGATGATTCATTCTTCCAATTCTGGAACGATTTTTCTCAGGATAGCTTCGATATATTCAGTTGTAGATTGAGTAATCTCCAAGACGATACTTCCTTGATCTTTTGAAATCTGTTTCAAGAGTACAAAAATTTCTTCTCCTGGTTCATACATTCTGTTGGGGATCTGCCCATCGGGTTGCAATACCACCGCGGTTCCTTCTATATCTAAGATCACGCTGTCTGCATGAACTCTGATGACTCTCGCCTTGAGCAACTCTCACTGTTTATTTTGAAACTTTTCGTAAAATCTTTCTCTCTCGATCGCTTTCAAACTTTGCTTGATCGTCTGCGCAGCAGATTGAGCTGCAATCCTAGAAAGCTCCATCGTCTCTGGAGTGACATCGATCAATAATTGCTCTCACACTTCAGCATCTTTTCTAATTTTCTTCGCTTCTTTCACCGTGACTTGCTTCTCCTCATCTTCGATCTCTTCACTTACTTCAAGCTCTTTATAGATCTTTACTGTCCCATCGTCCTCGATATTTACCAGAATTTCAGACTTTTTGTATTGAGCGAAGTCCTTTTTAAATCCAGACTTGATGCCGGCTTTCACGATCTCCAATACTTGATACGGATCGAATTTATAATCATCTACGAGTTGCATAATTGCAGCTTGGATACTTTTACCATCTAATTTCATATTTTTTTCTGAGTAAATAAAAAATAAGCATATTCTACTATGCTCATAATCAATGTAGTCATTTATGACAAGGATTCAAGGGGAAAATGGTTTATCGGTTTATTGGGAATCTGTTTATTTGGCAGGGATATTCCCGATTCCAGATCCCCGATTCCAAACGCCCAATAATCTGTTTAGATTTCTCTCAATAATTCAGTGACAATAGTATTCGATACATTCATTCCCTCATCAGTGAGTTGTAATTTTGTTCAGTCGAAAAGAACCAATCACGCTCATTCGTAATTCGTAATTAGTCATTTGTAATTTGGAATGAGTACGTCTTTAAACTTATCAATATCAGCAATCCCTTCTCTTGTTCTCAGGCTGAGGAAAAATTCTTCTATCAGAAGGTCTGAATTGTCCAGCGTTTGGACTTGCTTTTCATCGACTCGATTTCCCTCGAGATAGGTTTTCATATCGGCGGTATTGGTCCAACGCGTTCAGAACGATGGAACGATAGAATTCTGGAACGATGGAAATACATGAGTCATTAGTCATTGGTCATTAGTCATTGGGAGAAAGGAGCTTGCTGATAAACCAAGTCCCAAATAATTTTCCATATTCCGATACACCATATTGTGGATCGATGCCTTGCTTGCCTTAGTGAAGTTAGATATTTCATATCTAGAAAATCAGGCATGCAAAATAATATCTTTCAAGAAAATAAATTCTTCCATAATGTTCTCATCAGAACTTAGAGCTTGGTCCTTAGACCTTAGACTTTCGACTTCTCAGTATGTATTGCATCATTTTCAATCCTCAATCCTTTCATCCTGTAAGGACAATTTTCAATTTTCAATTCCGATGAGATCACTATATCGCTTAGAATTTTCATGATGTTCCAAAGTATAGAGGGAGATACTATCTGCCCGCCCGCTTTCTAGAAATTTCTGGAAAAATTCACGATTAAAATCATGTCGTAATTGTTTAGTTCCATTTTTGCTGACATGAAATTTGCCGAATGCGATGAAATCGAAATTGAAGACATTGTTATCTTGCTTGAGATGTACGAGCTTCCTTAAGAAATCTGTGATTCCGACAAAAGAGTATGCTCTTCAGACAGTTTTTAATATCTCATCATCCAGACTCTGAATCCCAAAACTAAACCTCACTCTGGGAAACTTCGCGTACCTGTGATTCAGCTTTTTTACAAAATCCAAAACCTCTTGAGCAGGGGAGGGGTTAAGTTCGATGCTAAATTCAGCCATATTCTCGAGATCAAATTTTGTCGCAATATACTCCACGATATCGATAATTCTTTCTACTCAGATTCTGCTTGGCGTCCCTCATCAGATATACAGGGTCTTAATTTCTTTATCCATAAGCGTCACACTATAATGATCGATCTCTTTTTTCAACGCAACGATATAATTATCAATGAGTTTATCAGAAAAATCTATGGGCAAACTATTGAAGCTACAATAAGCGCATTTACTGGCACAGAAAGGAATATGGATGTAGAGGGAAAGCAAGAGAGAGGAGAGAAAGAATAAAATGGAATTTTAAAATTTAAGAATTTTGAATTTTACAAACAATTTACAAATAACAAAATTTTCTAATTTTCGAAGAGTTGACAAAGTTTAATTTTTAATTTTCAAGGTCTCAAGCTTTACGCTTTAAGCCTCAAGCCAATTCCCGACTACCGATTAGTAAAGAAAGCGCAGGAGAAAACAAGGAGAGCTTAGAAGGGGAGACTTTCATCTTTTTCTGTTGAAAAGTTGTTCCTATGATAGGGATTAGTGGAAGGAAGACGATGTGAAGGGGTGTTCCCTTTCTCGGCATATTGTATGTCAACTCGCCCCATTCGATCTTTAAGATTCTTTGGTCGGTACTGTTCATCGCATCCTTCACAGAGGTCTCTGACTGGTATTCTGAGTCATAGATATTGTACATAATAAGATATTGTATTCGTTGGACGAATGACGGAAAGAAATTCCTCCCCTAACCGATTATCTTTTATGATGATTCATATCTTCTCTGCGTGGTTTGCATCTACTGTACAATAACTGAGCCGTTCATCGATGATTTCTTCTGTTTGCGTTTCTAGTTCTTGTATAGAATACTTTGTAATAAAACAGTCTATAGGAAGAGAGAGTCAGGTTTTATTATCAAGTAGTCTATCTGTAAGTGGATTATAAGAAAGTCGTTGATTGTTTCTTATTAGTTTCTGTAGATCTGCAATGAACTTAAACTTAATTTCATCTTCATAATTTACTTTTTCAGGAGAGGTAACGAAATTCTTTATATATTCTCTGACAAGACTTTTTTGGCAGGCAGTAATCAATTGTTGTGATCTTACACTATTATTTTTTTTCATACTCATATAACTTGCGAACATATTCATAAATGTCTGTGGTCATGCCTGACGGATTATGTCATTGATAAGATCAATAACCGGCTTATCTCTCATTCATATAGTCTTATATAATATGTTTGCATTAATATTATTTGTTTTTAGGGTTTGTTGTGGTGCTGGAGTGGGCATAATTGCTAATGCATCAACGATCAGTGAAGATCGCTTTTTTATTGGGAGCCGATTCATATTAGGACCTATATAAAATGTATCATAGATGCCACATGAATCAAGTGCATCATAAATATCTGAAAAAAGGTCTGCTATGTATTCAATATCGCCTGATCTTAGTAATAGAATGAATTCTTGTTTCTTCATTTTTACCATAAGCTTCTCTATAAGTGTTTTGAAAAACTTACTACTATATGGATAATTTCCTACGAAAATAGAATCGAAGATCTCTGAGGTCTTTTTTGTCCCATGTTTCTTGATCATCCTATCAATATCGAATGCCGAATCCGGTGTGAGGAAGACATCAAAAGCAGCGGATGGTAGCTCATTAATCTCAGCCGTTCTAGCGCCTATAAGCTCTTTCATAGTACCATTTCGAGAATAGTATCTTTTGATATAACGCCATATTTGTGGTATAAAGATGCAGTATTGATCATACTCAGGTCATCAGTTTAGAACTCCCATATAGAACTCTTCCCTCTCTTTCTGATCAAATCTTAATAACTCTACATATCCAAAGTCTATCAATCCATAAGGACCAAAGCGTAGTGGTATATCAAGTCCTTTATACTCTACTTGATATCGAATAACTAGGAAGTCTACTATATCTTTTTTGAGATATACTCGTCAAAATTTTCATCCAAGATATTCATAAAAAGTTTCATGATGTTTGATGTAATCGGGATCGTCTTCTCATCTTTTCAGGGTATCAATCATCATACGATAGACTATTTTTTTTCAATATTCTAGCATGCTTGCAGAGATATCAATCTTATCATTATCCATTACAAAGTCTACTTCCTCAAAGTTTTCTTGTGGTGGAGGTAATCTATTTGTATCTTTCTGAAGCCAGAAAAATTGAGAAAGATTCCCCTCTACTGGCTTTTTCGCTTCCATTTTTTCTATGATTTCTTCAAGCCACTCTAGAAGCCCTAGTTTTATACATTCGAATATTTCTTCGGCATCTCCAGAATCAATTGGAATCTCACCAAAGAGTATTGTTTCACCTGTATCGATATATTTTAATCCTTTATTCTCTGGTAAGAGGCTGATACCGATTATTGAGAGTGACATAGTACATGTACAGAGTTCATCCAGAGGAGTAGGAGAATGTTCGATACAACTATTGAGGATCTCATTAAAATCTTTTAATAATGTATCTATGTGTTGTCATACTTTCCCTTCTTTAAGTGCTTGAGCAATAGCCAACAAAGGAGTCATAATACAACTTTTTTTATATGTTGTAAGAAGATCAGTCCTTATATCATCGGAAATATATTCCTGAAACATATCAGGGAAGGCATCCTGAAAAGGGCTAAGAAGTCTAAAATTATCAACATTCTGTGGTCAGATAATAGAAAGGAGTGTCCCGTACATATGGGGATAGTTATCTGTGTATCTATCAAATCGGACACTGAGACCAGAAAAGTCGTCCAGATCTTGACGATGCTCTCATTGGGACCACATAAATCTCATTCCTTCGAGAATTTTATCAAACCACTGCCATAATTCGCTCCAGAGACTTCCATCTTCATTATCACTCTTTTCCAAGAGGCGAAACCAGATATTTCCCTTTTTGAAGCTCTCTTTGATACGTCCGAAGAAATTAAATATGAAGGAAGAATCTTCTTGCAGTCTCTCAATATTCCCCCAGACGCCTATTTCTCTCCAGAGAATGTTCAGGACGTCTCAGTAGCCGTTTTCTTTAGCGTCTATCAGTTGTTTGATCATACTACATGTTTTCTCGACTCCATACGATCATACCATAGAAAATAAGTCTAATCTTCAATCAGATCAAAGGATATATCTATCTGTTTTCGAATTATTTCAAGGGTTAATATTAGCTGGATCGGTATCTCTGTTTGGTTCTCCATGATCATCGGGTGTCGGTGTATCCTCCATTTGAAGAGGAAAATACCCTCGTGCTAGAAGCTCTTCCAATAAATCCAATGTATCCAATGTATCTTCGATAACTTCTGGGACATCATCTTCACTAAATGAATCCAAATAATCTGCAGGATAAAGCTCTGGACAGGGATCCTCATACTCCTTAATCAGTGGAGGCGTCTCTGGATTATCAAGAAGGTGATTCCCTATGCATTGCTCGGGCAAATCATCTTTATCGTTAAGTCATAGAACCTTACCTCGCCAAGAAAGTAATTCCTGCGGTAAAGACAACTGCAAGGAGATCTGCCCTTGTATGCCTATATAGACTATTTTTGTTCATTGTTTATAAAGGCCAATATTTTGTAACAATTTTCTTTGGTTGTTAAGAAAATGAGAAAGAATTTCACCTGTTGAAAGGTTCTTGAGAATAAGCTCGAGCTCAAGATATTTGTCGTGAGGCGAGAGTTCATTAAGGAGAGGAGGTGTGCTATGATCTATATTAACGATCGCATTACCAGTAACCTTCGTAATTTTTGAAGTTTCTGTATTAACAAAATTATTCTCCGTAGATGAGAATTCATCAAAAGTAAAAGATAACTGAGAATCAGCTCCTGTGTTCGTATCTCCCATATTATAGTCAAAAACCATAAAGTGGTTGACAAATATCGTTTATAGGAATAGACATAAGAAATTCAAGTGGGTTTTTAAAAGAAAACTATATGGTATAGATTATCTTATCTCATATTTTCAGTTCTTCAGAATCATCAAAGCATCCGATAATCTGCTTCGCAGAAATCTTATCATACTCATCAATCTCCGGACAATTAAGCCATGGCCTAATTGTTAATCTCTCAATCTCTCAACGTCTCAACCTCTCAACATCCATAATGTAACCAATTTCTTCCTTCCCTTTTCTCATCTTGGCTCTTGTGGATCTAAGACTTTCGACTATTGTTTTCATTTCATTAAATCTTTTCCTAATCTCCCTATCCGGCACTTTATCTAGCAATTTACTCGATGGAGCGAGAGGCTCATCATGATATTCAAACAATGCGACATTGTCGAAATTTTCTTCCTGCACGAATTTCTTCAACTGTTGGAAATCTTCCTTCATCTCTCCAGGAAATCCTATGATCAAATTTGTCCTGATGAAATGGACTGGAAATAATTTCTTAATCTGATCCAAAAATTTTCCGATATATCACTCATCGTAAAATCTTCCCATTCTTTTCAATACCGAAGAACTGATATGCTGAAGCGGGACATCGAAGTAAGGAATAAATTTCTTGAGCTTCGTGAGTTGCTCCAATTGTTTGAGCGTCACGATATCTGGATAGAGATAGAGGAGTCTGTATCTAAATTCTCATCAGATCTCTTCTATCCTCTTCAGAAGCTCAAGCAAAGCTGGTTTTCCATACAGGTCGGTCCCGTATCTCGTAGTGTCTTGCGCGATCACGATAATCTCTTCGATTCACGCATCGATCATCTGTTTCACTCCAGTTAGAATTTTCTCTATCGCTAATGATTTTTGTTTTCATCTGAGTTGGGGGATGATGCAGAATGAGCAGTGATTGTCGCATCATTCAGCGATCTTGAGATATTCAAATTTATTTTCAATATTGGTATACACTCTTGGTCCTTTGTTAAATTCAAAATTTCAGAAAGTTGTACTGTTGTATCATTGCATGAGATCCTTGAGACTGACCGATGTAACATCGTGCCGTGAAAGATAATGGACGTTTCTAACCTGTAACTTGGAACCTGAAACCTGTAACTGTTTATAATACTGAACCGCACACCCCAAGAGATAGACAATCTTTCCTGCCTTCAAAAGTTTACGTACATTTTGTTCAGCTTCATCTCTTCATGAAGAAATAAATCCGCAGGTATTCACGAAAACGATATCCGCGTTTTTATCAAACGGATCCGTGAAATAATTCAGTGTATAATCAGGAGTCTTGATGCTAATATCAAAAAGACGCCCCAGGAAATGCTGGCTATCGACCAGGTTTTTGGTACATCAGAGATTTATTAATGAAAAGTTAAACTCTTGAGTCATCATAAATAATTGTAAATAAATGCTTAACACTCCGTGCTGAAAGATAGCCAAACGCTCGTCCACCACCAAGGCGGCCTTCGCGCCAAAAATAGCCCAGCAATTTTAAGCTACTTTAAGCTATTTTCGGCCATTTTTCGGCTATCCTTATATAATCTTATTATCAAAATCCACTCCATCCATATATTCCGCTTTCCCTTCCTTGCTACCCATCTTATTCTTCTTGCAATGATCTCTATATGCCTTGATTTTTTTCACTCTTTCTTCAGTTGGAGCGAGGGAAATTATTCATGGTCATCCGATACAGCCTCCAGGACAGGAGAGGGGATCTAGGAATTTGATGTTGGGATTTTTCTCCATATAGTCTAAAGCGGCATCCAAATGTTTGATCTCATCTACGACCAAAACCTGGTCAGGGGAGAGGACATCTCTGTAATGCAGCGTATCCGCGACAGCTCCCGTCAGTGGAAATACTTTGGTATAATCGTTGTAAAATTTATCGAAGTCCGCATCGCCACTCTCCGTGACATCAAATGAGAACTCCTTATACGGGATATTATTTTCTTTGTAGTGATCAAATATTTGCTGAAGTTCTTTGAACGTGATGGCCTCGTCCACATCGCCTGACTCCTTCGCCTCCATTTTTTTTGCTAAACACGGTCAAACGAAAACCGTCTTCCGATCTGGTCAGTATTTCCCGCCTTGCGGGACTCCCTCGCTTTGCTCGTACGCTTTCTTCACAAATCTACTCATGATGACCATGGGCGAAGCAATATCGATCAATTTATCTTTATGCTGAGGATATTTATTCGTGATATATTTTACCACAGTGGGGCAGTTGGTGCATATCCATTGCTTTGTAGGATCTTTTTTGATCAGCTCATGATAGTGCATATTGATCATCTTCGCTGCATAAGTCAGTTCGACTACCTTAGTAAATCCGATCCCTTTCAGATCTATGACAATCTGAGGATACGCGAAATCCACAGGGAAACTTGGGGCTAGCAAGCAAATCGTTTTCCCTTCATTCAGTATATTTATTATGTTCTCTAACTCTGGGGTAAGTGGCATGCATATTATTATGGAGTAAAATACTTTGAAAGTGATACTTTAAGCTTTTCTATAAATATATTCAACCATATAGTCTTTTCGTCCAGAACCGAGGGTTCATTAGTCTTCTTTAGCGCCACCGTTTCTATCACAGCCTGTAAGAAATATTCTTTCTCTTGTGAAGATAACTGCTTTGCAATAGCTACAAGGTGATGTAGACTATCATATAATCTTTGTGCTATGGCTTTATTGTGGCGCATATAGTATCTGATATCTTCACATGTGTTTCAGAAGAGATCGGTAAATCTTTCTCCATGGGGATGATCAAAATCTATGCCCAGTAATTTCTTTAAGTCATTGATATGTCAGCGAAGGTTATTTAGAAGCGGTTCCTGATTACAAGAAAAAATATCAACAATCTCTGTGATAGGAGTATCCTGTCCTTGCGTAGTTTTCTTAGCCCTACTGGTTAGTCCGATGGAATCGAGCATGAGTAAGATCAAAGATAATAAAAAAGCTTATTTCTATTCTTCATTACCAAAAATTTCTTCCACTCCATCCTTCAGACTATATCACTCCAAAAATTCTTTCAAATGTGGCTTCTTGGCGATCAGAGTTTCTAGACTTTTCATCAGTGGGTCATATTCTCCTGACTTGGGATAGACGTACGTGATCGGATCTAATAATCCTGTCGGTCTAATAATTTGCTCCACAATTTTATCTGATAATTTTAATTCATATTCAGCAGGTGTCGCAGAAAGGAAGATTGTTTTCGCATCTACATGCTGCTTCATCTTGATTCACGTTTCTAATCATATCTTCTTCTGTAAATGTTTATATGTTTCTCACAGCTCCGCAATTTCTAATTTTCAATTTTCAATTTTCAATTCATCCTTCCATCCAAGCTTCGTTTCTAGCTCCTGAAAATTCAGAGGTCTATGATCGATCGCCGATGGCAGTCTAAATCAGTATTTCACGAGGTTCATTTTTCTGGATTTGTCGCCGCTAGGCATCGCCTGCAATTGGGGCAGTGTCATATGTGATTCATCGATGATGAGTAAGAAATCATCTGGGAAATAATCGAAGATCGTATTTGGGGGCTGACCAGGCAGTCTGCGATCGAAGTAGAGAGAGTAGTTCTCGATACCATTTACGAATCATGTCTCTCTGATCATCCTAATATCATATTCGACTCTTTTCTTGATCCTTTCTGCTTCTACGAGCATGCCAGCTTTTTCAAATTCTTTGACTCTCTCTTCTTTCTCAGCGTCCATCTGTGCTAAGATAAACTCCAGGTCAGTCACGTCTTGCAAAAATTGTGTCGCCGGCCAGACGGTTACTTTATTTACTTTACCTCTAAATTCATAACTCATAGAATCTCTCAGCTCGATAAGTTCTAGCTTCTCCTCATTGAAGTGCAGTCTATACAGAAACTTCTCTGTACTCGAAAAAATATCTACCGTCTCGCCATGCATATCAAACATCCCGTGTTCGATCTTACTTTGCACGGGTTTGTATTGCATATGGAGAAGCTGCCTTTTGAGTAATTTAAAATCATATTCTTTGCCGGTTTCCAAGATCAGACAATTTTCTTCAAAGAATCTTTTCTGCCCCAATCCATACAGCGAAGACACGGAAGCCACGACGATCACGTCTTTTCTGCTGAGCAGGGAAGCCATAGTTGCGAGTCTGTACATCTCTATCTCCTGGTTGACGGTCGCCTCCTTCTCTATGTAGAGGCCTTGTGCGGGTAAATAACTTTCAGGCTGGTAGTAGTCGAAGTAAGATACAAAATAGTGTACAGCGTTGTCTGGGAAGAAGTACTTGAATTCGGTGGCAAGCTGAGCCGCGAGTGTTTTGTTGTGGGAAATAATGAGCGTAGGTTTCTGTAAATGTTGGATAATATTTGCCATCGTAAAGGTCTTTCCTGTCCCCGTAGCTCCTAAGAGCGTCACTTTATTTTTCCCCTTCGCAAAAATCTTCTGAATCTCATCGATCGCTCTAATTTGATCTCCTGCGGGCTGGTAAGTGGATTGGAGTTTAAACATGGAATGATAAAATGATAAATTGATAAAATGATACAGAAAAGGAAATAAATTCCAACAGGAAAATATACTTAGAGTTGATATTTCGAGACATATCCATATCAAAAGGATACCGGGGCGTAGTTCAGATGGCTAGAATGCAAGGCTGGGGGTCTTGAGGTCGCAGGTTCGAGTCCTGTCGCCCCGAAATGTAGTCCACATATGTGGATTTTTTTTCAATCAAAAAAAAACTCACCACGAGGGTAAGTTTTCTCATTGCC
>CAIXFE010000081.1 GCA_903918675.1 uncultured bacterium | reverse complement strand
TGACTTCTTCCAGATATAGCCACCGAATTTCATCATAGTCTTATTATTTGTCGCCTTTCCTTGGTCGAAATATTGTTTCCCTTGCTGAGAATAATTTGTAAGCTGATTGAGCCAAACTGCAGTTTGATCTCCTGATCCTAACGCGGAACTGAGGTCAGTAAACATATCATCTGCACTGCTATGTCCTGTCGTTGAAGTATCACCTGTCTGTGCTGCGAGTAAAGTATCATTGGATATTTCACCGCTGATTTGATCTCCACTGATAGCATCACCAGCCATTTGATTCCCCGAATCTACTTCAGTTATTGTGGTTGTCGTCTGGTCATTCGTTAGAAGCCCCATAGGATACATAGTCTTGATGATGAAGAATGCAGTGAATCCTAATGCTACGAAAAGCATTGCGAAGAGCCCTATTTTTACTCATTTATTCTTGGAAGATGTAATTGGTAATTTGGTATTGGTAATTGGTAATTTGTTGTTTGCTATTGGTGTGGTACTGGGTTGTACTGGGACTTCAGTTTTTAGGATCGCTGATGGAGGTGTAGTCTCGCCAAGGATATTGTCTAAATTGAGAGTTGATGGTTGAGAGTTTACACCTTCGGTGGTTGAAGGTTGAAGGTTGAGGGTTGTAGGTTGAGAATTGAGTGCTGGGGTTTCTGTATTTGTTTCTGGCATTAACCCTTGTTTTACTGGAGTGACGGGAATGAGATTTTCTGTATTTTGTAGATCTTTAATGATAGACATGTCATCTTTGAGAGATAACTGAGGTTCGTCAGTGGTCGTAGGCTTCGTGATTGTTGGTTCTATTTTTGGGGTTGAAGGTTCCAGGTTTCAGGTTTCAGGTTGGTTTCAGGTTAACTCCGCCGTTGTGGGGCTCGCCGTTGGTTCGGGTTGAATAGGCTCTACTATAGGAGTTTCTGTAACGGGAGTCTCTTGAGGCGTAGCCTTTTTTGTAAGATTGTCTTCCTGTTTGAGTCGGTCTGTTTTATCTTCTGTAGTAGGGATGCTGATCGATAGGTCTAGATCCAAAGGCTTTTCATCACGAGAAAGATGCTCCAAATTGAGCTTCAATTCGCCATCATTATTTGTTGTCTGAGGTGGTATCGGTAGAGTGCTGTCTGTAATTGCCATTGAAGGAATGATAAAATGATAAAGTCCTTTGCAGGATAAATGATGAAATGTTGAAATGATAAATACGGTTCTATTTTTCGATATGTTTCAATTATACCCGAAAATATTTTCCTGTCAAATTTTGCTAGGAGTTTGGATTTAGAACTTAGAGCTTAGAACTTAGACCTTGGATTTTAGAATTTAGAACTTAGAACTTAGAGCTTAGACCTTGGACTTTAGAACTTAGAGCTTAGGTCTTTTGATGGCTGTAATTAGCCCAGAAAGCATTCTCAAAATCTCTCCTATTTTTTCCAAGAGTTTCGATTCTTCTTGTATGTTGATAAATCATAATCTTTGGGATAGAATTATTTGTGTTTCTAATTCTGCGGCCGATCATTTGGCGATGAATAAAAAGTTTATGTGTTCCTTTTTCGTGTTTCTTTGATTTCATTCTGCAATGTTTGATGGTATTGATATTGCACTTCTTCTTATTTGAGAAATAATTCCATAAAGTTCATTCCCAGGAAACTTTTTTGTAATGGAATAAATTTCTTGTGCTAAGTCCATTCATCTTTTTCGGACTGTAAGTTTTTGATAGTTACTCTCCATGTTTTATCTTTTATCAAGTAAATCTAAGGTCTAAGATCCGACAACCAAGGTCCAGACTAAGGTCTAAGCCCTCCAATCTAAGCTCTACCCCATATGCCTAGCTATTACTATCCCTCGAATCTTGATTTTGGGAAATTCTGTTTTAATGACTTTGGCGATCTGGTTGAGTGTGGATCATGTAGTCGTAACGTCATCTACGAGGAGAATCGTTTCGTTTCCATTCAGACTATTTTTGCTGTCCAGAGAAAATGCACCTTTCAAATTTTTTAATCTGCCTGCTCTAGAAAGCTGAGCTTGAGACTTGGTTCTCTTTGTCTTTCTGACGAATTGCTTGCATTCTAAGGAGAGTTTGCTTGCTAAATTTTTTGCTAATAATTCTGATTGATTATAGCCTTTGACGAAGAGGCGTCTGTATCGATGGGAAGGAACGAATGAAATGAGTGCAGAGTGTAGAGTGCAGAATGCAGGGTTTTCGAGGTTTTGTTGAAGGATTTGATTCGTCTGAAGAGCGATAATCATTCTATCTACCAAGAAATTTATGACATCCTTTTTATGATAATATTTTACTTTTAGGATCAATTTTTTGACTTCATCAGTGTAGGCGAAAGGAATAATTATTCATTCCAGATAATTTTCTTTCTCCATTTTACAGTCGAGGCAGGTCGCATAATCTTTGGATGCTCTGTGGCAATAGGGACAGATTTCTGGATGAGGACTGAGTTTTCTTTTACATGGTAGGCATAAATAATCTCATTGCTGAGAGCATGAAATGCAGTGTTTGGGGAAGAGTCGGTTTATGATGTTATGCATGAGGTTGTATCAATGTGGTAAATGGAGTGTAGGGGGTAGAGGGCAGGGTGCAGAGGGGTGGTGGTTTAGATTAAATAGTGTGGAGTTTAGAGTACATCGTCTTTTATTTTGCCCCACTGTTTTCTTTTGCCCTCTTGATGATGGTCACTAGTATTTTTATTATATCCTCACATCTCTTTTGTAACTCTTGATTTGGTTCGCCAAATCATTTCTGGGTGACCCTGAGCCGATACATTATTTCTCTCTCTTCTTTCAGCCCTATATTCATCTTATTGATAAAGTCTTTTCTACTACATCCGGATTGTGCTTCAGATATGTTGGCTCCGATACTTGTCCCCGATCTGAATAGCTGTGAAGCTACCTCATAATACTTCTTATTTTTCAATTCGATGTAATGTTTGCTTATATCTATTGCAAAGTCTAGTGACCTCTCCTGTATTCAGTATTCCATATTTAAATATTATAGGATAAAATCTCTGCACTATACACTCTGAACTTTGAACTCGACGTGCCGATTTTACCTTATTAAAAAAAGAAAAAAATAGAAAAAACTAGGACAAATCATCTAATGAGTCTTGAATTGCCGTATAATGGAGGATTACACCGTTGCTGAGGATGCTCATCCTGCAGAGTATTCTGGGAAAGTCATGGTAATTTCCTTGCCATCAAGTGTAGAAAGCGCTTGCTCCAAATCACGAATGATATCATCAGGATGTTCTGCTCCGACGCAGAGACGAATAAGATTGGATGGAATACCGGCAAGTTTACGCCCCTCTTCTCCTTGTTGCTGATGGGTAGAAATTGCAGGAATTGTGGCGACGGATTTGATCCTACCGAGATCTGTGGCACGTCGAATTCTCTGTAATCCATCAAAGACTTTTCTCGTGGCTTGATGGTCGCCTTTGATCCTAAATGACATGAGGTGACCATAGCGATTTTGTTCGCTACCATATTCTTCATCATATTCTGCGTCTACTAATTTCATATATTTGCTTGCGAGCGTGTGCAAGGGATGCGACTCGAGACCTAGATAATCTACTCCCTCGATATGCTTGTGCTGTTCCAGAAATTTCGCGATCTTCATCGTGCTTCTACTTAATTTATCCATGCGCATCCTGACGGTGCGGATATCATTCAGGGTCAAGATTGCGTTGATAGGTGAGATGTTCGGCCCATTGTCTCTATTGGGAAGGAGTTTGAGATAGCCGCAAAAGTTTTCTTTCATCGTAGGATTATCAATATTGGTCGTGATATTATTTTTTGCGATGACGGCTCATACGATACCAAATCCGCTTGTAGCGAGAGATTTCGTTACTGATTGGACGACAATGTCTGCACCGAATGCGAGCGGTCTCAGCAATGCTGGTGTGGCAACGGTAGAATCTACGATCAGAGGAATATTGTGCTTGTGTGCAATCTTTGCGACTGCTTCTATGTCGAAAAAAGCTAGTGAAGGATTGCTAGGGAGCTCACCATACAAGAAACGAGTGTTCTCATCTATCAAGGATTCTCGTTCATCTAAGTCTGTGGAATTGATGACTTTCCTTCGTTCGATAGACCTATCCACATCCTTTCTCATAGCGAATTGTTGGAAGGTTCATCCATATACTTGTGATGTTGCGACGAAATTTATTTTTTGATTGGGCTTTTTGCAATCGACGCAGAGGAAGGGATCTATCGCGCTCTGGATAGCGGCCATCCCTGACGAAGTAGCTATACATGACGCATCCAGTCAGGTTCCATACGACTCTAGTAATGCTAATACTCACTCGAGATAATACATACTAGGATTCGCAATCCTAGAATAACACCAGGTAGGAATCTGATAGCTCAACGCAGCCTCCATCTCATCTGAGTCACGATACCCTTGTGCAGTAGACATGTAGATCGGTTCAATAATTGCTCCTTGATTGAAATTCAGCGCCTCTTGCATGGAATAGATCCCATGGACAGCGATGGTGTCAAAGCGACATTTTTTCATTTCCTTCATTCGCTCAATATGTCGTTGTGTGGCACGTTTCCCTGCCTGGACATAATGGTCAACTCCTTTGGACATATGTAAGAGATTACATAATAAAACTTTGGGAAGGAATGGATAATGGATAACAGATAAAGGTTTTGAGACAATGGTGAATGGCGCTTAGAGTCTTAAATCCTTCCATATATTATTATTTCTGAGAAAATTTCAATGGATCTTTCTATTGGTTTTCTCTAACCTTGATAAAAGTTTTGCATAATTATTTTTTGTTCTTTTCTTTCAAGAGCTTATCTACCTCTTCGACACTTTTCCCTAGTACTCTGAAATAATTATCAGTCAGATATTTATTTTTTTCTGTATGAATAACATGGTATCACTTTTTATCTTCATATCTTGTTACATGGCGAAATTTTTCTCAGGCTAATTGATCGGCGAAATCTGGTCTGGCATATTTGCCGTTTTTTATGATAAACATTTGCTCCTTATATTTAAAAAATGAGCCTCCAGCATATCGTCAAATATCGTATTTGCACCATCATCCTTTCCAAAAAAACTCATCAGATTTGGCATCGTCTATGATAGGAAATGTGGGGTTTAAAAAGTTTAGCTCACTATCTAATAAGGCTACTATTGATGATCCCTGAGTGGTATATGTGCGGATCAAATATATTGGCTTTTTATCCTTATTTGTTTTTACACAATCAAATGTATGAAAATATTCAAATGGAGTGTGTGAAAATTTATTTACTTTATTTTTCATGACCCTATAGAGCTTAGCTTCTTTATATTTTGGATCAATCCCAAAGTCGCCAGGGATATTTCTTATATCTATTCTAAAAAGTATCTCGACTCAGAGTTTCCCTCCTTCTGTGCTCCAGTCTGCGAATCACATACCAATTCATCAGTCTGTTTCTTCTCTATCGATGTATTCTCTTAATGGCTTCCAATCTGGTACTCTTGTCGTAATAATACTCTCGGTAATCACATCCGCTTGAAGGGCAATATCGTTTTCTACATTAAATTGTAATTCTGCCATTAACGCCATTACTGTTTGAGCCAGGAT
The DNA here is from genome assembly GCA_903918675.1 of uncultured bacterium. GTDB lineage: Bacteria > Patescibacteriota > Gracilibacteria > Absconditabacterales > Absconditicoccaceae > CAJBLF01. The sequence continues at coordinate 21,691 of CAIXFE010000081.1, read as the reverse complement.
TTTATCATGAGCAGATATTCAAGTACTGTTTATCATAATCCATGGAAGCTGTCTATAAAATTCTGATATCCCCTGATTTTGTGTAAATGCCTGAAGTCCTGTAGTTCCCACGGCGGTGTTTTTGTTATTTATAATCATTATTCCTTCATCTTTCCCCTTAGCATCTTCTCATCATTTGTTTTGTATTGTCAGTTCATGATTTGCCAATAAGATATCTATAATTTGCTGTATATGTTTTGCGATTTTGATATTATCAACTCACTTATATCTCTCCCTGAGATTGGCAATATCTACAGCCTGTCCTACGAGCTGAGAGAAGGGTATTTTTTTATCTCATTGATCTGGTACTTTGAGAAAGTCTTTCATCTTTGAGTAGATATAAAATTAGTGAATCGCCATTATAATTATACATTTCCTACAAAAAGTCAACCCGAACGATTTGGGTGTTTTCCGTAAAACAAAAAACCAAAACGCGAATGGTTTCAGTCTTTTGATATTATTTTTTAGAAAACTATTTCTTTATAATCGCTTCGATCGCTGCGAATGACATATCCTCTTTATCATTTACCAAGATATACAATTCATCGCCGGGTTTGCCTTTGAAGAAAGTCACTGCTGCTTGATTGAGGAAATATGATTTCCCATTGTCAGTCAGAGCGACGAATTTATTGTCATCGGTAATAGATAAGATAGCTCTGATGTGTTTTCTTTCGACAGGTTGGATCAGCTTGTAAATAAATTTTCCCTCTTCCAATATCTTGAGCTTGAGAAGATCTCAGGGGACCAACTTTGTCTTACTTGAATAGTTCAAAGGTACGGGATATTTTTTCTGATCTGCTCCGATCATGAAATATCCATCAAATTTTCCTTCTACTACTTCTGCATTTTCTTCATTATATGTTTTCAATTCTTGATTGCCGATAGTTTCATCCATTTCTTTCTGACCGTCTAAGGTCTCAGGTTTTTCTGGATCAAATTTTGCGAGTTGATTGAGGATCATGTGCATTCTTTTGATGTCGGATTCCATTTCACTCAGGACGTTTTGAATGAATTGTACCATTTGCTGGTGCTTCTTCATCAATTCTTCTTTGTCTACTTTCTTGGCTGCGGCTGGTTTAGTTACGGGTTTGGTTGCCTTTGCTGTTACAGGTTTTGCTTCGGTCGCTGCAGTCTTCGCAGCGGAAGTAGTCTTTTGTGTTTCTGCCATTTGTTTTTGTTTGAAAAGTTAAAACGTTTAAACGTCTCAACGCTCAAACGATTTTTTCGTCGTTTAGTCGTTGTATCGTTTTGACGATAATAAGTATAGTCATAATGTTCTTAAATGCAAATTTTTGAAGGAATTGCAGAAGATTGGCACAAGACTGCAGAAGACGAAGAAAGTGTACTATATGGCAAAGCCCAATATACTATCCCATTCACTTCATACGTGAAGATAATTCCTCCCTTTATCATCAAGGCTTTCGTTATCTGTGTTCAGCAAAAAAATATTTGCAATACTGCATATTTTGATTATAAGGAACTTACTATTTTATTCTTTATTCCCCTAGTATGAAATCCAGTATGAAATCTTTTTCATGGCTATCTCTGGTGTTGTTGGGTGTATTATTTGTGGGTGTAACAAGTGCCGCAAGTGGTGATCTTTGGAATCGGATGGATAATCTTTCCAGTGATATCCCTTTTGGGTATCAGGTCGATCAGAAGATATCTATCAATCAAATAACAAGTTCAAGTGTCGTGATTACTTCACCGGTGATCCAAGACGAACTAGGAAATACTATCAAGCATTATACTGTGATGTACAGTCAGTACCCCCTATCTCAGATTTTGGAAAATGCATCCCTCCTTGATCAATCACAACAAAAGACATTCGATTTTACTTCGACCAGTTCGACGGTAAGCATGCCATTGGCAGCTGTAGCTGATTCTTTGGATGCAAGTAAAGTCTATTATGTATCTGTGGTCCCCAAAGATCAAAATGGTATTTTGGGCGAGATATCAAATGAAATATGGTTTCAATTGTCTAGTCAGTTGACTGGCGAGTGAGTATATACTACGTGATCAACACATGCAAGTGCTGGTGGTGCAGACATGAATTTGGCTGATGTAACGCATATCGTGACTGGCAGGACGGTAACTTTGAGATGGACCGCTATCAATGGATCAGATAGTGTGGATATCTTTCTCCGAGATCCTGATGCACAAGTATTCAATAAATTATCGACAGTAAATATGTCTGCAGAGAGATATGATTTTACTATCTCTAGAAATGGAGAATTCATCGTCAAATTTGTCCCCAACAATAGTGGAAGAGAAAAGGTATATACCTTCACAGTAGCTGGTGTCTCGGCGCCTACTACGACCACAGTCATCAAGCATGTCCCACATGTAGGACCTACTGAAAATGTTTTGGTGGCATTGTTCATTGCATTTGTCTTGTATCTCTTGTATAGAAAATCTACAATAAAAAGATGATAACTATTATATGTTTCTTGAAATCTATGATCTAAGATATTAATTTCCCAAAGTTCTCCCAGCACGGGAGGATTTTTTGGATCGTGAGAGTTTTGATATCTTTTAATTTTTTTTGCATTTATCATATTCTCTCAATAATAAGCCTTATTTTCTCAGTAGACAAAAATTGTTGCATTGTAATTTTGAATACATATCCTTTCCCTATATCATTTACTCTTCTTAATGAAGACCATGAAAAGAGTCTGGTGGATTTTGAGTCTGACGTTTATAATCATCATGGCCTGGATTGTATGGCATATGATGATACTTACTCCCAATCCCGGCATATGAACCGGGAATTCCGTCAGCTGATCTCTGCCTATAGTAACTGTTTCCACATGAAGTGCATGGTATTACCCTTTGAGCTCGACGACTGCTAGAGCAGAATATAAGAAGTTTGGCCAGTATATAGACAATAAGTTCTACATAGGGAAAGAACAAATATTCCCAAACAAATTTATATGATATCATGTTTGATCTGACTTTGAAATTTTTTCTGGTGAATCGGCTGTTGATGTCCCAGTATATGCGATCGGGGCGTGAAAAATAATTTTTGTCTGAAAGGTGTCAGGGTATGGTGGACTGATATTGGAAAGGCTAGGTACATGAGATCTGACTGCATTGTATGGGCATATCAGATTGAGTAGTGTCTCGTCTAGTGTCGGAGATTTCGTAGCTGCATGAAATCAAATAGCAGTTTTGGGCTCGGCTTTCTCTCCTGAAGCCGGATGAGAGAGAAAACATTTGCATCTGGGAATATATAAATGAGCTGATCTTTATTTCAAAGGGTATGAAAATACTTTAGCGCAATTGCAACAAAGATGGATAGATCCGCTCATCTTTTTGCAACAGCATACTGCGTTTGATATCAGTCAAAAGAAATAATTTCGTGGACATGTATTGGAAGTCTTTTTACCCCTTTACCATATGGACATGGCAAATGACCAAAAGAAAGTTAGTCGATTTACTCGTTTAACTGAACGTAATAAGAAAATATTTTCTAACGTCGTAACGGTATTGATCTTGGTTGTTGTCATTGCTGTCATCGTACTCTTTGCATCACGTTCTCCGGGTTCACAAAATGTCATTCATCTCTCTGGCATAGAAATTACCTGATATAAATGAGAAAAATTATCATCCATTTCCGATTTCATAGAAAATTCCATCAAGGGCCCTCAATATATCAATATCAATAAATATAAATTAAAGATTGATGGATTGGTAGATAAAAAATTATCTCTGGCATACAATGCTGTCCTGAGTCATACGGGGTATTCTAAGGTAGTCACTCTTAATTGTGTGGAAGGCTGGTCCGTAAAAATTCTCTGGCAAGGAGTCTTATTGAAAGATCTTCTGAATGAGGCGGGGATACAGTCATGAAGTAATACGGTCATTTTTTACGCTTATGACGGTTACTCATCTTCGCTTCCCTTGCAGTATATCATGGATAATAATATTCTACTCGCCTACAAAATGAATGGTGTAGTTATACCTCCTGCAAGAGGATTCCCATTCATGGTAGTTGCTGAAAATAAGTGGTGATATAAATGGGTGAAATGGGTGACAGAGATCAAGGTCTCCAATGATCCAACATTTAAAGGCTATTGGGAGCGTGCATGATATAATCAAACTGGCGATCTAACTTGACCTATCATCGGGAATTAATTTACAGTCGTCCTTTGGAGCTCCGTTTTGAAATATTTTATTTTTAATTGCGGAAATGCCGGAAGATGTTTCGAAGGTTTATTTTTTGATATCCTTTTTCTTGCAATTGGAAGGAGAAAAATTATAGTGCTCCCTGTAATTATGGCGGCTGTAGCTCAGTTGGTAGAGTAGCAGACTGTGACTCTGTTCGTCGCGGGTTCGAGTCCCGTCAGCCGCCCCATCTTACAAATTCCTGCTTCAGACCAGGAGTTTTTTTTATTTTTGCCAAAGATTTCCCCTAGTGTCTTTCCGCTGATTTGATATGCAGTAGGGGAGCCTCATTCCCCTGAGAATGTGGTATACCTAGGGTTCTTGCTCTGAGCTATTTGAGGCTGGCTTCTCACCTTAGCTATCTAACATAGATACATAGGGTATCGTCTATGTCTTCCTTGTCATAAAGATGTCTGCTTGCAAATAGACAGAGTATCTCTAGAGTCTATATCAATTTACTCTCATTCTCTTTATTTTTGATTTCCCCACCTGTTCTTATGGAGATAATTATCGATAAATCCAATGCTGACCAGAGATTTGACAGGTTTCTGAGGAAGCGATTCAAAATATATCCCAAGGTCCGTTTGGCCGACATTTATGCCTTGATCAGGAAGGGTTCAGCAAAAGTCAATGCTAAGAAGCAAAAAGAACAATATAGGCTAAACGTGGGCGATTTGGTCAGTATTGATGATCATGTTACCTTAGGTGATGCTGATTTTTCTGTCTTGACGAGCGGGAAAGAAAAACAACTCGAGAAAGTAGATATCCGTAAAATACAAGACCGAATCATCTATTCTGACCAGCACTGGTTAGTTTTCAATAAACCGGCAGGTATTCTCGTCCATCCAGGGAATCAACATTGGAAAGATCTGAGTATGAATGATTACCTTGAAAAGGTAGTTGAAAGTTGAAAGTTGAAAGTTGAAAGTTCCAATGTGGCGGTGACGTTTAAGCCGGCGTTTGGGTATAGATTAGATAAGGATACTTCTGGAGTGCTTATCGCTGCAAAAACTTATGATGCTTTGCAATATATCAATAAAATTATTAGAGAAAGACAGATAGATAAATATTATTTAGCATTGGTCATGGGGACTTTCCCTGATCATCTCTTGATCGATAAGCCACTGGAAAAGCAATATAACGAACGCTTCGATAGGGCACAAGTGAAGGTCGATTTTAGATACGGAGTGAGTGCCAAGACAGAATGCCGGTGAGATAAAACATTTACTCATGAAGTTTTGGGAGAGTGCTCGTTGGTAAGGATAAAAATTGAGACCTGAAGGATGCACCAGATCAGAGTACATTTGGCGGATGCTTGATTTCCCGTGTTGGGAGACTTGGTCTACGGTAATCCAGCTCTCAATAGAATCATGCATAGATCCTTGGGTATCAATAGGCAGCTTTTGCATTGTCGAAAATATAGTTTCTTCGATTATTTCTCTCAGCAGCAATGTAAGTTTGAAGCGCCTATCCCTGCGGATTTCAATAAAGTGTTGGGGAAGGAATAGGAAGAAAAATCGAAAATTAAAAATTAAGAATTAAAAATTAAGAATTAAAAATTAAGAATTAAAAATTAAGAATTAAAAATTGAAAGTTTTTTAGTGCTCTTTTGAGGAATAAGAAAATGTTTGCAATCTTATTATAAAAACATACATTTGAAGTAATCGGACTTTTTACTTTTTTATTTATCGTAATAATGAAACAAGCTTTTTGGACTACAGTTTTTCGGTTGGTTATTTTTGCCTTATTTGTTTTGTATCTCAAGACTTTCGATGATACTTTAGGTGTGAGAGTCGCATCTTGGATTTCTCCAACTTCTATTACTGGTGAAATAACTACTTGAGCCCAGGCTGATCTCATGAGTGGAGTGTCTCTTTTACAGACGACATTGGATACGATGAATCAAAAATTAGATGCTATCTCTACTAAAGTTGGAGTAAGTACAACAAGTGGGGTCGTGATGACGGGAGTAGTTACACCTTCAGCCACATGAGCGAAAAAATAGTGAATAGTCCAAAGTCCATCAAGTCCAAAGTCCATCAAGTCTTTTTACTTGATTCCCATAGGTAGATGAAGATCCAAAAGTTTGAGGATATAGAAGCATGGAAAAAATCGAGAGACTTAGTAAATACGATATATCAGCTTACAAATAACGAGGGTTTTAGTAAGGACTGGTGATTGAAAGATCAGATAAGGAGGGCTTGAGTATCTGTATTAAGTAACATTGCTGAATGATTTGAGAGACAAAGTGATAGTGAATTCAAGAAATTTCTTTATTATGCGAAATGATCTGTTGGAGAAGTTAGGACACAATTATATATTGCTTACGATCAAAACTATATTTCAAAAGAAGAGTTGGAAACAAATATCCAATCGTGTTTGGAGATTGCGAGAATGATATCAAAGTTTATCACGTATCTTCATGGCACTAGATAAAATTAGACCTGAAGGACTTGAAAGACCTGACGGACTTGAAAGACTCAATAGCTTATTTTATATATTTACCCCATTTTCCTATGAAGAAAATATTCCGAACAACCGTATTTTGGATCGTCCTGGTATTTTTATTTCGAGCGTATGTGAGAGTGTTTGATCACAATCTTGGTCTGTCTATAGGATCCCGGTTTGGTACTTCTACTCCTGTCTGTGTGACCTCATGAGCTAGTGTACAACTCAGCGGATTTAATGATCAGTTGACTGCCATCCAGACTCAACTCAATGATCTTACTCAGAAATTGTCTGCGGTCTCTCTTTCGACTCCAGCCTCTACAACTTCCTTTGTAACCACAACGTCTACACAGGTAGCATTGTATTATTTCAATCAGAAAGAAGATTCTAAACTTCCTCCTGCACAACAGATCAACGTAGATTCTTTACAGCCGGTATATCGCACACTTGCTGCTAGTGATGATATCTTGAGAGATACGCTCAATACTTTGATCCAATGAAATCTGACAGCAAATGAGAAATCTGCTGGATATATCACGGATTTCCCAAATAAAGATTTTCACTTTATCAGTAGTACTTTGCAGCCTGATGGAACCTTAGTCTTGAGCTTCTCCGAGGTGCCTGGATTTACTGATGGAGGGTCGGCTCGTATGTTGATCATGGCTAATTCAATTATCAAAACGGCGATGCAATTTTCTGGAGTCAAGAAGGTAGAATTTAGTCCTAGTACATTGTTCCAACCATAACCATCGTAGCAAATTTTTCTTCACCCCCACCCCTCTCTCCCGCTTTGCGGGATTCCGTATGACTTCACTTCTGAGAGGGGCTTTTTTTTGTCACCGCTTTGCGGGACAAATGCGACATAAAAAATCTTTAAAGATTTTCTCGTCTTTTTTTGCTTTTTTTAAATAAATCCGTATAATTGTGGCATAAGGTGTATGGCTTAAAGCATAAGGCTCGAAGGCTGGTTATATACACAGTATCGCAATTTATATCCTATATTTTCATACCATGGCAAAAGGAGGAAAGAAACAGGCGGCCAATACTACCGCTCAGGAGAAACCAGCACAAGCCGTCCAATCTGCTCAAGAATCACAATTGCCGGAAGTTTTTCTCAAGACGATAAAAGAGTCGCTTACTTCGTTCAATAAGCTTTCCGAAGATGACAGGAAGGAACGTTATGGTGATCAGAAACTTATGGATCAGTTTCGGAACTATTTCAAAGAAAAGAATCCTGACCTTCTTGGTAAATTAAATAAGGAAGATCTTCCTGAATATCTCGCAGCGATAGAAAACAAATGATTCTCTATAGGCAATCTTACTCAGAATGCTGATAAACTCCATACCGAATTTTCACCTGAGAAGCCAGAACGTGAAGTCATGCAAGAATCACTCGGAGCTTTTTCTAAATTTTGCAAAGATCCCATAAATAGTATCCCCGCAGATACTTTCAGCCGTTTTGCATCGTTCGCTTGATTCAATGCTGAGAATTTTCTTGTCGATCCTGATGGGACTATGAGGACAATAGATGATCTCTATAGATTGTGGAAAAGTTTTTTGGACAAAGAGGGGATTACTTTGACGGACAATCAAAAGCAGAATATCGAGCAAATCCTGTGTCCTAATTTTGATCCTGTGGAAAGGATCATGGTCAAAGTTGCGATCGAGAAAATAAGAAAAGAGCTGAAAGGGAAGGTGAAGGAAGACTTTGATGAGCAGTTTTCTACCGAGATAGATGCGTTTAGTGTCTTAGGTACCTTGACGTCTTTTAGGAATGAACGGCTTAACTTTTTGACAGCACATGCAAATGAAATTGATGAGTCGCAGGCAAAGAAACTCGATAGAATTATCGTGACCAATGGAGATATCAAAAAATATCTTGTCCAATCATGAAGAAAATTGGATGTCGATAAACATTATAGTGAACGAGAAAAATATTATAGGATTGTCTTCAATAGATTGGCCACTCGCCAACTTTTCGATGAAATGAAAGCGAGCAGAGAAGCAGTAGATCATTACTTCGGAGTGATTACTTCTGCCGTTAAAGATTTTCCTCCCTATATGAACGAGGTTCTCAAAATATATCCCTATGATGATAGGGAAATTCTTAAGGTTACCCCTAATTTGTGATCGGATATGAAATTATTAGAAGGTGAAATTATTAGATGTGATAGCCATATTACTAATGCAAAATCTGAAGAAGAACGTAACAAGTTTGTTGAAAAAAAGAGACAGCTCAGAGAGCAGAGAGAAAAACTTAGACGGAATGCGTATATCAAATATCTCGCTACCAAGGATCTTTCGCTTGCAGGGGCAATGAAAACGTTTGTCGAAAATTGATTTAATCTCGCATCATTGGATGCTGTCCAGCAACAAAGGATCGTCAGTGCGTTGGTAGAAAATAAAATGAGGGATCTGATCAAAAATAAAGCTCCAGAGCTTCTCGGTGTGCGTGGTGAAGAACTGGACAGGTTTGTCCATGATCTTTTTGATCTTAGAACTATGGATCTTACCATCCCTACGGTAGACTGAGATGTTCATATTAAATTTTCTTCCAAGTGATTTGTAGATCGTAAAGTGCAATGATTTCTTGGCTTGTCAGAATTGGCTACTATGGAAAATCTACCTCTAAATTTTACAATACTTCCGACTCCTTCGAGTGAAGACTTCTTTGAAAAATGAGTCTTATTCCAATCGATTTTTCCTACTTTCAAAGATGCTACCGGCAGAGAAATCCCGGTCAATGATTGATATAAAGTGAGATTGACTAAAGATGGTAAAACTGTCGAAGGATATCTTTCTCAGTATCCTCCAGAAAAAGATGCTTCCGAACAGGTAGAATATGCACAAGATGGACAAGCTCGATATCTGTATTCACAGCCTGTGACCTATCCATCTCAGGAGAGAGCCATTGTGACTTGGGAATGAACTCCTCAGGGTACGCCGGTCGCTATTACTAAAGATCAAGAATCTGAATATGAACTGGACGTATTGAGTAAAAGTTTTCATCTCAATGGCGAAGCTATCAGCGCATTGGTATTTTCTTATATTCTCGGACAACAGAGTTTTATCAAAAAAATGACTCCCGAACAAGAGCAAGAGATCGTCGATAAGCTAGGTAAACTCAAGACCTATGAGGATACCTTAGACAAAAATCCGATTCCTGCTGTTTCTCCTTCTTCGACCGCGAATACTCATACATGACCTGCGGTAGCCAAAGAAAAAACTGAGTTATCTGCTTTTTATGATGAACGGGATAAATTGTCATGATATAGATTTGATGGTCAGGAGTATAAAGACAATCATGGAGTCAAAAAGGGGACCAAATTACTTATCAAATCTGGCGATACACTCCTTCCTCCTCAAAATAATGGCTGACCCGCTTGGATGCAGTTGACGATCGATCAGGCCGATCCCGCCACGGGGATGATGAGCGTCAAATTGTATGGTGGTGAATTTGAATTGCCCTCATGATTTGAATGAATGAAGAAAAAACTTCCTATGAATAAAGATACATTGGATACTATCAAAGATATTTTTGGAGGCGATATCTACAAAATGCCAGATGCCCGTGATAAAGATCCCGATAATATTTTAGGTCATCTCAAAGAGGCTAAAGTGTTTGATGCTGAGATGTTTGCATATTCTTTTGATAAGCTCAAATGGGATAGTGGTTCTGGGCAATATAAATTTACTATCGGGGATTTCGTCGATGAAGAAGTTGTCTGTTTCGGGTATAATGAAAAAGTTTATAAACATAGTAAGGCTTACAATCTTCAGCAAGAGAAAGAGGCCGTGTATACGCATACTGAAATTGTGCCTGTATATTACAAATACAAACGTAACAAGAATGGTACGTTCACTGTCTATACTGAAGGGGCTGATGGTATCAGATGCAAAGATGAAAATGGCAAAGAATTTGACTATTCTAAAGAGATGGATGCACACATGTTTATGCTTTTTATCACTGGGAAAAGGCTTGAGCCTAAAACCTCAAAGGAGATCCAAGAGCAAAAAGACATACATACAGATAAAAACGATCCAGATCGCAAATTTCATAGAAAAAAGGCTCGTTTCAGTATCAATAATCTCTTGTGATTTGTCAAAGGCTGATACAGTAAGGTTATGGATCGTATCAAGAAATATGATGAGGAAAGAATAGAAGACTTGACCGATCTTGCACTCAAGGACGGTGATCATCTCGTTACACTCGGGAAATTCCGATGACATTTTTCCAAGAGGATCGGAGAGTCTATGGAGACCGCTGGTATGGACTATTATACTCAGAGAGATGATAGAACCTGGAAAAAGATTGAAAAATGGCAGAAAATCTATGAGCAAGATGCCCATTTCCCAAGTTACTTCTGGAAGGCTTTTAATCCTATGATCAATCTTGGCGAAAGACCTAAGGACCCTTTTAAGATCCCGGCTATGCTTTTGGCTTTGATCAATAAGGAAAAAACACCTTATGCGAGAGGGGCGTCAAACCGAGTCGGAAAGTGACATTGGGTCAATATGCTGCTGGGTAAAGATCATCAGAAAAGATATCTGAGTATCCTCAATAGAGAAATGCATGATGTCAAACAAAATGCCGAAATCAATGGTATCGATCGGACTATCTACAAACAGGATGAAATCAGCCGTATGGAGATGAAGTATCTCATCGATGTGATAGATATGAGAAGATATGGTACTATGCCAGATCAATATTATTGGGCAGGGAAATGGTCAAGAAAATTTACCTTTACTCTAGAGGACGCGATGAAAAAAAATCGGAGTCATAGTGGAGTGGAAGAAAAATATAAATCATTCCCCAAAACTATGGATTTCGAGTTTGCTATGTTTGAATACAATAGGCATGTGGAAGGGAATAAGTATGGGAAGGCGATCCCTTTTCTCAAGATGATGGCTGAACAAGCGCAGAATGAACAACAATGGGAACTCTTTAATATGCATGTGACTTCAGGATTATTATCCGGGTTGTACATGTATCATACGGATGCCCTTACCAAATGATGGATCAAGGATATCTGTAGAACGAGAGGATTCGTCCCTTGAATTTGGCTCAAGGACATGAATCAATCAACTAAAGCATTAAGACTGCTCAATATTTTTAGTGGTGGAAAATTTCAAAAAGAAACAGGCTATAATCCTGATGACTTTACGCTTGGGCATGTAAAGCTTCTTACCAATGAACAGCAACAAAAGAGTCCAATTGTAGGAAAATTTGCCGGTAAAACGTTTCAAAAATGGCGGACTAAAGATAGCAATGGTCATAGATTTTCTAAGTTCCTTGAATTGACCTCTTCAGGAAAAAACGATGATGGTAAGGATTTGGTTTCGCTTTCTCAAGACCCCTCCATATCTGAGTGAGATAGGGCACTATTGCAAGAATTCATCAACAATAGTCAGGAAACTAGTCAAGATCTGGATCAAGAGGTGAGACGTAACCCGATGGCGCATGCAGGATCTCCTTTTACTAAATGCGAAACTATAGTCGGAGAGCTGCTTAAGTATGATAAATGAGAATTTGAAGGGGCTGATTCTCATATCAAATTCTGACCACAGATGTTTTGGAAGAGGGTGCATGATGGGCTTCCAAAATGAAGAGTTGATTCCCCGGCACAATTGCAATTTTATCTGAGTAAGTTTCTCAATCGGTTTGATCCTTATGGTTTCGATGGAGCAGCAAGGACTGTTTTCCTTAGGAGATTGCGTACTATTTCTCAGATGTATGAAGATCCTAGACCAAATATTAGAAAACAAGCAGATGATACTTTACGATACACGATTGATGGGACAATCATTAGCAAAAATAGTGCTGGACATGGGACGCCTCCTCGTGAGTTTCAGGATGCCTTAAAGGCTTTCAGAAATCTCTTTAAGGATAATCTCAAAACAATCCTTTCTTCTTCAATGATATCTGCTGCTATGGGTCCAAAATACGCAAATGATCCCTTGGCTAATAAGCCGTATACTGTAGAAGATCGGTGAGAATATATCCAGGTCATGAAAAACCCATCATCAGTTCTTACTCAAGATAAGACGGAGAAAGATCGTATCCTTAATCTTAGAAAGAAATATACCAGTGATGAACGTGTAATGTATGAAGAGTTATACACTCTAGCTGAAGGAATGAAGTCTTCTCATAACCAGCCTAATGGTTTCAAAAAATATTTTGAATATCAAGAAGATACTGAGTCAGCTCAATCTGACGTTGATACCCCACCTACAGGTACAGCTACAAGATCTAAGAAATGACTCAAACTTACCAATCCGGAAACTTTGAAGAATTTGGGATCGATAGTCGGAAGTACATCAAAAAAACAAGCTACTGATAAGAGCTCCGCTGAAGTAGGATCCATGGTCAAGAGTACTTCGAAAAGAGAAGCCACGGAAGATACTATGGACGATGTTAGCCAGACATTTATGGATATGAGTGAGGCAGCTTAGCTTATTTCTAATTTTTCTAATATTTGCTGGATCGTTTCTTCTACCGTTCAGCTATTGTCTACGATCTCGTGTTGAAGTCCCAATTTATCTAATTGAGGAAACATTTCATTCTCGTATAAATCTGAGAGTTTATCAAATTCTTCCGTAACGAATTTATCTTCGGCTTTGTCTTTCCAGACACCACCAAGAAGCATCAATTCTTCATTCCTTTTTTTGAGTCTTTCTAGTGCGACTTTTTTATCAATATTTACGTAAAATACTTTCCCTCTTTCTTGGAGACTTTGTATCCCATATTTATATATTTCCAATCTCACTTCTCGAGGGATGTCTCTTTGGAAGATCAAGCCAGTCGTGACTGCATCTCTTTCTAATACGTATATTTTGCCATCACTTTTGGATCTGATGTGAAATCTATTGGTCGCAGCAGCGTATAATAATCCCAAAACTTCTCGTTTTCTGACAAGATCTCCGTCGGCTAAGGTCTGTCTAATTACTTGGCCTAGCATGTCTTCTTCATCGGGGAAATGGAGATAGTGAGCATCGATCCCCTTATCTTGTAATGTCTTGGCAAGTGTTTTGGCTACTGAGGATTTTCCAGATCCATGGATACCTTCGATGACGATATATTTGATCATGGTTTGCTGTATATAAAAAACATGCATGACTTGTATTAATGAATTCTTCCCAAAAAACAATTTGAAAAAAACTAGGAAATTTTTATAAGAGACTTGGAAAGTTTTACTATTATCCAAAAATGGGACAAAAGCGGATTTCACATAGACAGATATACATTTCTTGATGATTCGCCTTATCCCTGGTAGTGATGACGTGTTTGATATTTTTGGATGGATACGCACATGCGCATCTCGCTTCCACAGATCTCTGAGGCGTACCTACGGGAGGGCAAAACCAGATTCTTTCTCATCAGATTATTCCCGATCCTACAGACCCTTTGTCCGCCATTCATCCGACATTTGATTTCACTTCTGATGATTCCTTCCAGAGATACCTCGATCCTAGTCATCCCTTCCAAAACATCAATTATGTCCCAGCAGATCTAGCTCCCATCAACTCCAACTTTACGGCCAATGATGCGAGAAAGTTTGAGCTGAGGCAGGAGGCAGGAGATTCTTTCGCTGATATGGCTTGGCATTTCCGGGATCACTTTGGTGGTGATAGGCTTTCTATCACGAGTGCTTACAGGAGTGAGTCATTCCAAAAATCTCTTTTGAAAAATTGATGTAGCGATGATTTATGCGCGAAACCTGGGACGAGTGAGCATCAGGCTTGATTGGCATTGGATCTTAGTGTTGTGACGAAATGAGGAAGGACTATAAGTATGGATAAGCCTAATAAATATACAGACTGGCTTCACGCATATGCTCAGGCCTGGGGGTTTCATAATACGTATCAGAAGGGGATCGCTATCGACGGAAAGGTTGTAGAATGATGGCATCGGAGATATCTAGGGACCTGATTTGCTACATTATTATTTGAGAATAATCAAACTTTCGCGGAGTATTATAAAACAGTGAACAGATAACAGTTAACAGATACCAGCGGCGGAGTTCTATTTTATTTGTTAGAATCTATCTATTATGACCAAAGAAGATAAGAAAATACAAGACGACGAGCTTCAACAAAAACTCGATGAGGCCAAACAACAACATCACAAAAAACATGATGATGCTCAGACTTCTGCGTTGCAACAAAAGATAGATCAATTGGAGAAAGAGAAAAAAGAATTGGAAGAGATTGCAAAAAGGTCCCAATATGACTATATTAATCTCAAGCTGGATTTTGATAGATATCAGAGGCAGACGCAGGAAGCAGAAAAGACCATGCATATAGATGTGCTGATCGCTACCGTCAAAAAGTTCCTGCCTTTCGTGGAAGATCTGAGAAAGTCTCTGGCGAATATTACCGATGAACACAAAGAAGATCCTCTGACCAAAGGCGTGCAAATGATCTATGATAAATTCCTCAAAACATTGGAACATATGCATATCAAATCCATTGCGTCAGTCGGATTGGTCCCTGATTCATTCTTGCATGAGCCAGTCAATGTCCAGGAAGTAGAGGATGAGAAGATGAAAGGAAAAATTATCCAAGAATTTGAAAGATGATTTATCTACGACCATGATGGGGAGAAAAAGGTGATTGTACCGGCGAAAGTAATCGTCGGGAAATAAAAAATGAAAAGTAGTAATGTTGTCATTTCGACGAACCAAGAGAGGAGAAATCTTTTCATGCGTCCGGTAGCTTGTGTAGGATTTCTCACTACGTTCGAAATGACAGTAAAAAACACTATTATGCTCAGGTGTCCGCCAGAGGCGGATAAAGTGGAATGGTATATCCGTATGTTTATAACTTTATGATTGCGATGTATCAGGTATATGTTCTAAAAAGTAAAATAAAAGATTATCATTATGTTTGAATGACAGATAATATACAAAGGAGGCTCCAACAACATAATGAGTGAAAAAACAAATCAACAAAAGCTTATTTACCATTTGAAATGATATATACAGAAAATTTAGAGAATAGTAAGCAAGCAAGAGAAAGAGAAAAATTCTTAAAATCGTGAGTTGGAAGAAAGTTTATAAAAGAGTTGATGGGATAAGATGCCGTAAGGTCGTCCTGGTGAATGACCGGGATAAACTTGAGGGGGTCAGAGTCGGGAACAAAATTGAAAATTATTATGCTGGGGTGGTGGAATGGTATACACGTACGATTGAGGTTCGTATTCCGTAAGGATTGAGGGTTCAAGTCCCTTTCCCAGCAAATAATGAAAAATAGGTTCATGTACGCACGCCAGAGGCGTGTAAAATTGAGGTTCGTCATTAATTATATATCAAGAGTTTGGGTGCGAGCTCTCCATAGGCGAGCGAGCTTGCCCGCCTCTGGCGGGTCCCCTCCTGAGCAAGATTGCATTTAATTATTAATAGAGACCAATGACTTTATTGGAGCAAATAAGCAATGACTATAAAGAAGCCATGAAAGCGAGGGATGATGTGAAAAAATCAGTCTTAAATTTTGTACTTGCTCAGATCAAAAATAAAAAAATTGAGCTACAGAAAGATCCTGAAGATGCTGATGTCATCGGTTTGATCAAGAAAGAAATCAAGATGATATGAGAAAGCATCTGATTTATCGGGAAATCTGATCATGCTGACAAGGAGTGAGAAATCACTATTGAGATGCAGAAAAAAACATATCTAGAGGCCTATCTCCCTGCAACGATGAATGCTGAACAGACGAAAGCATTGATCGAGAAAATTATGCAAGAACAGAATATTACTGATCTGAAAACTCAGAGAGGTCTCGTGATGAAAGAAATCATGGCTAACCACAAGAGTGAGATAGACTGAGCCTTGGTGAATGAAGTAATCAATGGAATGATCGCATAATAGAAGATTAGGTGCTTAGAGGTTTAGGTGCTTAGGAACTTATACCTAACCCGCTAATCCTCTAACCCGCTAAAATACTTATTAGAAATTTTATTCCCTCGTTTGCATACATGAAAAAGATTTTCTATGCCATAATGATACTGGGTCTATGAAGTCTTTTTGCGATTGGAGGGAAATCATTTGCAGCTAATAATTGTAATGCAACCGATGCGGCACTTACTGGTGAGAAACGATGAAGTCATTATTTCTCTTGTGAAGCTAACTCTCCTACAAATAGTGTATGTCCTGATACTGGTCATTTGCAAACATGCCACTCACCCATAGCGTGAGACTCTTGTGGCCTTAGTTGTTGTATTTGTACTAATCCAACATCAGTGCCTGTATCAGTCACTGCTGTACCATGCCCGCCACCTTGTGCGGCTTGATATACATGTGATAATGTGTCATATCATCCTACCTATTGAACCTGTATCCCTTCAATTCCTTCAAATACTTGTAGTGTAGAGCACGATCAGGCAGCTACCGATCTTGCAGCTTATACTGGTTGTGTCTTAGGTTGTGAAAGTGCTCCTTCTGTAAATGATACTGATTGTGAAACAACATGCTCAATTGACAAAGCAAATTCCGATGATTCGGAGGTGGTATATCAAGGCTGTCTTAATCCAACATCTTCTAATACTTCTTCTTCTTCAAACACTTCTTCCTCTACTGGTTGTACAGTCAGTACTTCTTCTCTATCATGAGATCTGCATGCGACAAAAGATATAGGCGGAATGACTTGTAGCTGTATCCACGGATATGGGCAAATAGATGGCGAGGGACCATGTCTCCCTTGTGACAGTCCTAATGTCTGTTGCGGGGTAAAGCTCAATACCAACGTCCCCTTTATCGGAGATTGTATAGAGACTACGGCACAGAGTTCCAATGGTATAGATAGTTCATCAGTATTTCCTGTATTGATGTGAAGTCTTATCAAGATATTGATCGCAGTGATCCTGATCGCTTGATTCGTCATGATCATCATCTGAGGTATCATGATCGCGACAGGGAAGGCTACCGAATGAAAGAAGATGATCATGGGCGTCGTGATCGCATTAGCTGTACTATGAGCATTGTGAGTTATTCTCCGTTTGGTAAATCCTAATTTCTTCGGATAGTGTATAGATCTTAGACATTGTTTAGAAATTAGAAATTAAAAATAATACAATATTCATACCTATGATCTTTATTCTTTAATTTAATTCTTATGATCAATGTAAGCCATCAAAACTGATTTATCCTCGAAAAGAAATTGTACTATGGCTATCAAGAGCCAAATGCTAAGTATATCAATCTTGCACAAACGATAGGTGATGATATGCGTTATGAAAGTCCTTCATATCCTCTTATCGATTATCCAGGGGAATATGATATCCATGGGATAGGGATCCAATGTTTCCTGGGGAAAGATGATAAATTGAATTATATTATAGATATCAATAACAAAAAAGTCTGACTTATCCAATCTCTAGATGTCTTGGAATTGGATGAATTTGGTGCTGTCACATATCGGCTTTATACCGATGATAAGGTCGCGAATAAGATCGATCAATTGGAATTGGAATGAGAAAGACAAAAGCTGGAGGAGGAAGAATAGAAATTAAGAATTAAGAATTAAGAATTAAGAATTAAGAATTAAAAATATAATTATTTATTTTCTAGATAATTTTCTCATGCCAGGGATACAAAAATTTCAGACCGGTAAAATTCTTGCTATCTGTTTCTTGCTCATCTGAATCGTCAGTCTTGTCGATGGAGAATATTTCCTTATGCTGATCCGATTTGTCATCGCTGCGACATTTTTTGTCCAGGATAGGCAACATGGATGACTTAAAAGATAGTGTTTAGAACTTAGAATTTAGAGCTTAGGACTTAGAATTTAGAGCTTAGGACTTAGAATTTAGGACTTAGAGCTTAGACCTTAGAAATTCTTTGAAAATTAGAAATTAGAAATTGAAAATTTATTCTTTCTTCTCCTATGATAGAGCCGATTGCTTCATTTCTAAGGCCTGAAACATTAGATGATTTTGTGGGACAGGACCATTTAGTCGGTGAGGGTAAGCCTATCCGTGTGTTTCTCCAAAATGGTAAAGTGCCTTCTATGATTTTTCGATGACCTCCAGGGTGTGGTAAAACCACGATAGCACATATTATTTCTCAGACCTTGCAGGCTGATTTTTTTCGTCTCTCTGGGGTAACGAGCAAAAAAGAAGATCTCAAGAAACTCATCGATCAGGCAAAGCTCAACGCACAATACGGCAAACAGACTATTATTTTTTTGGACGAAATCCACCGCCGAAATAAAGCTCAGCAAGATGTCCTTCTCCCTTTTGTAGAAAAAGGAACGATCATTCTCATAGGTGCGACCACGGAAAATCCGAGCTTTACGATCAATAATGCGTTGCTTTCTAGATGCAGAGTTTTTGTTTTTGAAAAGCTCACTGATCTACAGATCGTAGATTTTATCCAAAAGAATTTACCTAAAATACAGGATAAATTCCCCGGTATCCTGCTCAGTGAAGAAAATCTTTTGCTCATCGCAAGGCTCGGGAACTGAGATCTCCGCAATGCATTAAATCTTTTGGAATCGGCTATTTTACTCAAGAAGGAATGAGTAATCAGTGATCAAGATATTTTGTCTGCGGGACAGAAGCAGGTCTATTATGATAGAGATGGTGAAGAACACTATAATATTATCTCTGCAATGCATAAGTCACTTCGCGACTCTGATGCTGATGCGGCATGTTATCGAATCCAGAGAATGTTGGCGTGAGGCGAGGATCCTCTCTATATCGCAAGGAGAATGCTTCGCTTCGCATCTGAGGATATTTGACCTGCAGATAATAATGCATTGTTACTCGCCAATGTTACTTATGATGCCATCGCAAAAATAGGGATGCCGGAATGTAGAGTCTTTCTGATGCAACTTGCGATTTATCTCGCCAAGGCGAAGAAAAATAATATCGCTTATCGTGTCGATCTCGATACCTTGGCTGATGTCGAGAAATATGGAAATTTACCTGTGCCCATGCATCTGCGCAATGCATCCACGAAGCTGATGAAAGAAGTCGGGTATGGAGAGAATTACAAATATTTTCATAATGATCCTTCTGCTAAAGATCAGGAACATTTCCCTCAAGAATTGAAGGGGAGGAAATATATTTAAAATTGAGAAATTGAGGTCCACACCATGATTTTTGTAGAGACGCATTGCATGCGTCTAAACGGAGCGATAAAATATTGATGGTGTGGAGCAATGGATGATTGAGAGGTTTAAGGGTTGGAAAGTGGAAGCGTGGGAGCCCTCCAGACCTGCCTGCCATAGGCAGGGGCCGGTAGGCATGAAATGGCGAGAATGTTTAATTTATTATGGTAAGACTATGAATTTGGAGAACAATATTTCTATGGACACAGTTACATCGGCATTTTTAAAATATAATTTAGGTGATATCAAAGGCGATCCGGAGCAAATCAAATGAGATGTCGATCTGAATTATAAGATTACTACGGAGCAGGGGCAAGTCTATTTGCTCAAATATATTGTCAACCCTGACCACATTCAAAAATTTGAATTTCTCGGCACGCTCTATGAATATTTAAACAGTAAGAATATTCTCGTCCCTAAATTATGTAGGACAAGGCAGGGTAATGTGGTGGAAGACTCGTTTATCCTGTATGGATATATTGAGGGTAGTGATCAAAGAGAACGGGAAGATCTCGAAGTGGTTTCTCTCGTGAATAATTTTGTTAAACTTTTGTTGATATTGAAAGAATATGCTGTCCCAGATTTTGTAAAATATAATGATGATAAATATATAAAGGGCTATGATTTTACATATTGTCATGATGTGTTTAGACCAAAGATTTTACAGCTTGATATGCCTGAGGATATAAAGAATTCGATAGTAGAGACCATCGATATTCTGTATACAAAATTGCCTGATTTTGAAAAGTTACCTAAGCAATTGGTCCATGGGGATCTCAACGAGATGAATGCAATATTCAAAGATGGGGTGAATGTGGGAATAATTGATTTCGGGCTCTCTTATGATCCTATGATATATGATCTCTGAGAATTTTGTTATCGATTTGCTCTGCCTTGGAAGACCTTTGAATTTAATATGCCTAGATATCATTTAATTATTGAGACATTTGAAAAAATATTTCCGTTATCTTCCCTGGAGAAAGAATTGTTGCCTTATATGATGCTGAGAAGGCATATGATGGATACGATGTTGGCCTTGCAATACTATCGGTCTCATCAAGATACTATGAATGTCCCTCTAGGCGCATTGACAGAAAAGATTAGAAGGAGTCATAAAATCATGGATGTTATCAATGGGAAATTACGCTCATAGTTTGATACATTAACCTAATTCCTTTAAGCTTTTTTCTTGTCATTTTTGCTATTTTTGTCAATCTGAAGTAGCGTTTTTTCGCCAACGAATCCTTGTTTTCCTTATCTAGAAAATTATCCTTACATACCGAATGCTTTAGAAATCTCAAACTTCTTCACTTTGTTTGAAGTTCGAGCATCTAAAGTCGTCGGTATAACCTCGACGTTTGAAAACCCTCAAAAAGGATCGGGCTTTCATGGCGTCTCTGTATATAAACTTTTTATATTTTTTATTATTTGAAAAAATGCCAGCTAAAAAGATTGCAAAAAGTTCTTCTGTGGTTGTAGAAACCAAAAAAATGTCTTGAGATTGTTGTGGTATGAAACCTTGTCACAAAATTAAAGGTCTTTTGATTATTATCCTTTTATTGATCAATGTTATTTTATCTGTTTGTGTTCTTTGTAGACAAACCAAGATCGAAGCAGATAGAGTAGGAGGAAGGTCAAACTACCAGTTGGTACAACAGATATACCATTCTAAAGCATTCCAGACACAACAGAAAGCTCAATTGGAACAGGCTCTACAACAGCTGAATACTCCAGCAACTACTCAGACTGCTCAACCTCAGGTACAGTTACCTACGAAGTAATCTTTGGCTATCATAGGAAT
This sequence comes from uncultured bacterium, assembly GCA_903918675.1. Classification (GTDB taxonomy): domain Bacteria; phylum Patescibacteriota; class Gracilibacteria; order Absconditabacterales; family Absconditicoccaceae; genus CAJBLF01. The sequence goes on along the minus strand of CAIXFE010000081.1, from coordinate 129 downwards.
ATCTCTTCACGCATGGATATTCTCTTAGTATAGATTTTACGGGCGTTTGCCCAAATGCGTTTTATTTTATTACTCATTGTATCATGGAAAATGAAAAAAAAATGCACCACAAATGGAAATGCTTTTTCG
>CAIXFE010000080.1 GCA_903918675.1 uncultured bacterium | reverse complement strand
CATATCGATTGCTTCTATCTGCCCAAGATCAACAAACAAAGGCAGTATTGCTACTTAGCGGTTGATAGGGCTACTAGAATGTTGTTCTTAAGAATCTATCCGAGAAAAAACAAAGAGGTGGCTGCTGATTTTCTAATTCAAGCTTTAGGATTTTATCCCTTCAGAATTCACACCATCCTAACTGATAACGGAGGAGAATTTACCACCAAAGGCAGACAAGGATTTTACGGGAGAAAGTTAGAAACCCAAGTGCCATTTGAACTCATCTGTTCCTTATCCGGAATCGATCATCGCAAAACTAAATTCAAACATCCCTGGACTAACGGTATGGCGGAAAGAATGGTCAGGACAGTGAAAGATCATACACTCAATCTAGAAAGATACAAAACTCCGGAAGAAGCTACTATCAGTATTTTGCAATTTGAAGTCTCATACAATTTTACCTCAAGACTTAAAGCATTAGAATTCAAAACTCCCTATCAAACAGTCGATGATTGGTTTATCAAAGAGCCAAAATTATTCATTAAAAATCCTAACGAATTGTTAACAATCAGGTAGAACTTTACAAATACATACTAAAATTAAAATGGTGGGAAATAAAAAAACGGACAGTCGATGATACACGACTGCCCGCGAAGGACACGGCCTTTTATTTTTTCTTCATAATGTGTTCGTTTCCGATTTCCATAAAAAGCGCATGTGCGATATTCACCACTCTGGCTTCAAATGGATCAGAAACAATCATTTCATTCACTTCGCTCATGGCAAGAAAAAGGATTTCCTCGAAATTGCGAGCAAGGCTCAACCGGTAATATTCGCTATACATGATTTCCTTGGCAATTTCTTCATCATGCTTTTCTTTATTTCCCGGTATCGAGAGAAAACATTTAACGAAGCCAATTGCCTCATAGAGAAATCTTTCGACCTCTATAATCAGCTTTATCTTCGTGTGAAAGTCTTCCCAGTAACTAGGAATGCTTGATCTTCTTGATTGCATAGTCGCCTCCATACTTATTTGGATCTTAGTGCATATTGTCGTAATCCGGATTTATCCAAAGAGTCTCTCCGCTTTTAGTGAAGATTATTTTTATTAAACGGCAACTACCGCTGAAAGAATCTTCGGAATAAAAAGTGAATTGGTTACCTCTTTTTTCAATACGGCCGTCAGCAGAAACTTCCCACCCCTCAATTGTAAATCCTGCCATGCTACAAACTTTTTTAATATGAGCTTCTTCCGAGAACTCCACAATGTAACCGCCAGAATATGAAAAATCGCCAGTAGGAATAAGTGCAAGCTCTCGTATGACTTTGATAGCCTTTGGACCAATTCCTTTCAGTCCCAGAAGCTCTTTCTCGGTCATGGCAATAGCCGCAACTGCATTTAAGCTGTGGTGAAAAAGTGCACAGGCAACTGCCCGATAGCACACCCACATGATACGATTTGGATCACCCGATGCAATCGCCGCTTCTTTTTTCTTCTTTGCCCTGGAATTACTTGGCATACCTTTTCTCCCTCACAAATGATTTATATTCAGTTTTTCTTATGTACTACGAAAAAGCATTCTATATTAAAAAGTTTAAAAAGTCAAGGAAAAATCCCCTGCCTTGGGGATTTGGGATATTCTCATATTCTCGAGAATGTGAGAATGTCAGATAATTTTTATAATGAATCTCCTCGCGGCAAGCCACGAGGTATCAATCGAAGATTTTTAATTGGTCTTTATGTAATTGATGGTATCCATCTTGCTTTCCTTGGTTTTTTACATATTGCTGAATGGATGT
>CAIXFE010000079.1 GCA_903918675.1 uncultured bacterium | reverse complement strand
GTCATACCTATCAATCCCAACGAAGAAGAAGATATTTTGGATCAAGAAGTATTCCCGACACTTTCTAGTGTGCCAGAAAAAATCGATGTTGTGATCTTCGTAGTGCCACCGACAGTGACAGAAAAAGTTTTGGAAGAGGTGAAAAGTTTAGGAATAAAAAATGTTTGGATGCAACCATGAGCAGAAAGTGACGCTGCAATTTCTTTTTGTGAGGAAAATTCTATCGATTGCGCTCATGACGCTTGCATCATGATCCAGAAAGATAAAAAAACACATCATATTTTTCATAGGTTAGAAGCAGCAATATTCAACATTTGACAAATATCTATTTTTAGATATAATTTATTTAGTAAAGCAAGATGACGAACATGAAAACAAATTTATCTTTTATGGAAAAATTATGACACAAGGCTGATTTCTTTTTGAAGAAGATATATGATGAGAAAATGAACAAAATACGATAGAAGACATACAAGATAAGACCAGTTTCTACCTAGGGGAACTCTTCTCTTACTTTGCAGAAGAAAATGAAGAAACGCTATCATAATTTGTACATACAAAAACATAAGTTATACACTTAATGCGATATGTAAACTCAATTTTATTATCACAATTAGATATACCAGTTCGAGACTAGTATTTTAAAAATATAAAAAAAGTTAAAAACACTTGATTGATTTGATTTTCATCATACGTTGACTATAAAAAAACTGCGAGGTGAAATTCGTTCACGATCTATTCACCAGAATAGTAGTGAATACCTAGCTTTTTATCTTTTGTATATAACACACAAATGGTTGCTAAGAAAAAAGTTGCAAAGAAAGTTGTTAAGAAAGTTGCAAAGAAGGTAGTAAAGAAAGTTGTTAAGAAAGTTGTAAAAAAGGCTGTTAAGAAGGTTGCTAAGAAGAAATAGTCTTTTACAAAGCAAAAACAAAAACGAACGCATTGTCCACGGATGGTGCGTTTTTGATATATTGAATTGATATTCTTCCCCCCTTCTGTAGAGCCACATTGCATGTGGCTACCTTTTGGTCATTCATTGGAGACGCATGCAATGCGTCTCTACATATTCATTTGGGTGGGCATTATACAATTGAAAAAAAGTATAAAATAGATACAATGAAGACGTCATTTTATTTACAAATAGTTGATGAAAAAGATTTTAATCTGACTCTCCTGATGAGTCGATTCAGCCGTCGCAGCATATCTCCTGAAACAGGAGTGATATGAGGTTACCGCGGGGTTTATGAAAAATTACGTCGCACCAAATGGGAATTGTACTACCTACGAAGATGCAGAAGAAGCGATCAAGGTCGCTAAATTTTTGTGAATAAAGATTATCTCCTTCGATCTCCAGAAAGAATACAATGAAAAAATAATTAACTACATCTACGAAGGATACCAGAGATGAATCACTCCAAATCCTGACGTCCTTTGCAATACTTTGATCAAATTCGACGTCTTCTTACATAAAGCGTTAGAGATGGGATTCGATATGATCGCTACAGGACATTACGCGCGTATACGCGAGTTGAAAGTTGAAAGTTGCTTGTCCTCGAAAGAGGGAAAGTTGAAAGTTAAATGAAAAAAAAATTATAAACTCCTCAAATGACTGGATGAGAATAAAGACCAATCCTATTTCCTTGCATGATTAAATCAGTTTCAATTATCCAAATCATTATTCCCACTTGGTGAATTAACTAAGCCTGAAGTAAGAGCGTTAGCAAAGAAAATAAAATTACCAAATGCTGAACGTAAAGATAGTCAGGGTTTGTGTTTCGTCGGAAATATTCCTATCAAGGATTTTCTCGAACAGAAATTACCGAAAAAGGAGTGAGACATCCTTGATACCAATGGGAAAATAGTATGAACACATGACGGTGCGCGATTCTTCACCTTAGGACAAAGACATGGACTCAATCTCCCACCAGATCGTTATGTGACAAAAATCGATGTAAAGAAAAATATTGTTCATGTGGGACCAAGAAATGAAGATGCTTTAAATAAAAAGGAAGTGAAGATAACTGACCGGCATCGGATAGGAGAAGAATATAAGACACCTTTGAAAATTACCGCTAAAATTAGATACAGACAAATAGCACAACCAGCAACATTAGTCCAAAGTCCATCAAGTCTAAAGTCCATCAAGTCGAAAAATAAAGAAGACCTGATAGACTTGAGAGACCTGACAGACTTGATGACCATCACTTTCGACGACCCCCAACGATCAATTCCTCCCGGCCAAGTCGCTGTGGCATATATTGACGATGAATGCATCGGCTCTGGGATTATCATTTAATCACTATCATTCTTGGGGTAATTAAAAATTTGATTTATCAAATATTGAGCTTTGATAAATCAAAGCTCAATATTTGACAAAAAAGGCCCTTTGGAGTATAATAGAGTATAAAGATTTACTCTTTCTAAAGCGGCGATGAAAAGACATCCCATACACAAAAAAGTGAACGGCATATATCTCAAAGTATTTACAGGTATTTTTCTGCTATTTGGGATGGCGATAATGCTTTTCCCCACACAACAAAAGACTCCTGTACTCAATGAAGTGCAATTCGTTTGGAATCCAGCACAGTTAGCTAATGTTCATGGAACAGCATGAGACCAATGGGACTATCTCTTCGCAGATACCTGATCGACAGACACAGGCACAAATACACAAGTCACAAATACAGCGACACCCACAGAAGGTTTGCTTATCACGACAGGAACATTTACCCAACAAACCACCATCCAACCGACAAATCCGACTCCAACAATCTCCAACTCCAGCTTTATCAATGCCATGCAACAAGCAGTGAATCAAGTCATAGGCAGTGCCAGTCAAACCCAATCAAGTAACTGATTATTTATATGAACCTTCGGGATAGGGACATGATCCACAGGGGGACTTTGATTGTCCTCAGGCGTTTCTCAATACATCCAAAATCAAGTCCAAATCCAGCAGACACAGATCCCCAAAGATTGTACCACTCCACGAGGAACCACGGTCAAAAGCAAAGATTTTGTCTTAGCATACCAACAAAGAGATGATGTAGATACGATCTGTAATGTAGAAAGAAGAATTTGTACTGACGGAGTTTTGGAGGGATCATACACCCAACGTTCGTGTAAAGAAAACGTTACGTATAGTTATCAAACAGCACCGATAGTTTCTTACAATCAAGAAGTTATCAACCCATTAGTACAACCTGATCCAGCGGTCAATAGTGGCGCAACATTTTCTACTCAAGGGAAAATCAATGGAACTCTTCAGCCCATCACAACGATAGGGACAGAGGGACAATCAGCCACGACAACTCCTTCAGGAGTAAATCAAACCGTCGTCTCTACAACAGACTGTATCACTCCTCGAGGCGCAGAGATTACTCACGGACAATTCATCAAAGCATATAAATCTTCCATCGGACTGATCGATGTCCCTTGTGAAACAGAATTGAGATTGTGCATCAATGGAGTGCTCAAAGGTAGCTTCACCAATAAAACATGCACCGTAAAAGATATGACCTACAACGATTACATTGCAGGCAATACTGATATCAACTCCCCTACTCCACAAGACATAATACAGAGCATGGATAACTAATATAGTTTTAAGCTCTAACCCCGCCTTGCGGGGCTCGCCTACGGCTCGGTTCTAAGGTCTAAGTTCTACCGACTAAGTTCTAAGACAATTGGACAATGATCAGATCACTCGATGGCAGTTTCATGAGTGATTTTTTTGATATGGGGAAGAAGATTTTTGGATACTCGAAAATAATCTAGTCTCCGTCAGACATTTCTCGGCCTCGCTCAAGCTCTGAATGACCGCCACGTATATTGATCCTTGAGCTCAGGGTAAAAATGGCGGAAGACATCAGCATAGCCATGTGCCTCTAATTTATCCATCTCCGCTCTTTCTATAGGAAGGAATCAGATCGAATTTTCATTTTCCTTGGGCCTCGCAATATCTATCTCCTTATGACAAATATTGAAATCACCACAGGTAATAATTGTTTCTCATTGGTCCTTGAGCTTATCTATGTAGTGAATGAAATGTTCATAAAATTTAAGTTTATAACTCAACATCTCTGTCCCGTCAGATCTTTCTCCTCCGTTGGGGAAGTAGATATTTAAAAGAGTAAACGCCGCTAAAGCGGGTCAAGAGTTCTGAAACTTCGTCTCGACTACCCTCCCGTCGACGTGAAAATGTTCCGTCTCCTCAAACCTCGACCTTGATGAAACCAGCTTTAATTTTTTCTTATACAACGTTATGGTCCCAGCATATCCAGGTTTCTCCCCCGCATGCCAGACTCGATTGTAATTATCCATATGATAACGAAAATC
>CAIXFE010000078.1 GCA_903918675.1 uncultured bacterium | reverse complement strand
CTCCATCTCCACGAAGCGGAAGATAAGCTCTGTCCACACATCCATATCCCGTTCCAATCAGGTTCAGACTTCATCCTCAAAAAAATGTGTAGAGGATATACCGTCGCTCAAGCCAAGAAATTTATCGACGATATTCGTTCACTCAAAAGGAAGATCAGCATCACCACAGATATCATCGTCGGATTTCCCGGAGAGACGGAGGAAGATTTTCAGCAGACTTTAGACTTAGTAAACTATGGAAAGTTTGATATGATCTATATCGGTATCTATTCTCCCAGACCAGGGACTTTGGCCCAGAAAAAATATCCCGACGAGATTCCTTACAAGGTAAAACATGAGAGACGGAGTGCATTAAATGATCTTCTCAACAAAATCTCTCTAGAGAATAATCAAAAGGAAATTTGAATGATCAAAGAAGTATTGATTAATAATGTGGAAGTGTGGGAAAGTGGGAACGTGGGAACGTGAAGAAAAAATTGACACACTCCAACACCCCAACACTCCAACGTTAGCACCTATTCAGGCTATACCGAAGATATGAAGCAGATCTTAGTGCAGAATGTAGAACGCAGAGTGCAGAGTGGTGATTTCATTAAAGTAAAAATCGTGAAAGCTGTGCCATTTAAACTTTACGGAGAAATTAGTCCGTAAAGTCTGTCAGGTCTATAAAGTCCGTTCATTCAAAATACAGATTCCTTCGCTGTTCGCTGTTCACTGTTCGCTGTTCACTATTCCCTTGAATATCCAGGACAAATTACTATCAATTCAGTGCTCATTTTTGTAAAATATTTTTTTATCTACAAAACCCATATGACGTATCCGAAACATGTCGCAGTCATCCCTGATGGGAATAGAACTCGAGCTAAAGAGCACAACACATCAGTCAATGAAGCATATATGACTTCCTACGAGAAAGGCCTGGAGCTCATCAGATATACCTTTACTCAGACCGATGCCAAAGTCTTTACGCTCTGGGGACTAAGTACAGAAAATGCGAAAGAAAGACCAAAAGAAGAATATGATTTCCTTATGAATATGTATAAGCTCGTAGAAGAAGATCTAGATGATTTCTTGCTGGCAAACAAAGTAAACTTCAAAGCCATAGGAGATCTCGATGGGATAACCCCAGACTTCAAGGAATATCTCCTCGCTAAGACTGCCAGGACCAAATGTGATTCAGACAGATATTTTGTCTTCGCCATCAACTATGGAGGGAGAGACGAGATCATCAGAGGAGTCCAAAAGCTAGCACAACAAAATACAGACCTCAGTCAGGTGACAGAAGACCAACTCAGTGAAGCATTAGATCTCGGGGATTTGCCTCCCGTCGAATTGATCATTAGAACAAAAGGCGATTTTGCTCAGAGGACATCAGGATTTATGTCGCGACGAATGGGATATGCAGAGCTGTATTTCACTGCGAAAAAATGTCCCGAATTTGAAGTAGAAGAGTATCAAGAGATATTGAAATGGTTTGACGCTATGGCCAATCATCGCAATTACTGAAAATAGTCTTTATCGCTTTCATCCTGAATTTATCTGCCACCAAGGCAGGCAATAGTGAAGGATATAAGTGAACCGATTATATTCTTCGACGGAGTTTATCCCGCAAAAAGCGGGGCTCAGAATGACAACCACTTTATCACTTCATCATTTTATCATTTTATCACTTCCCCATGAAAATTTCTATCGAAACAGCAAAATTGATCGATATCATCGATATCGTCACGAGATTCGTAGCCAAAAATGCGACATTGCCGATATTGCAAAACCTCTATTTCAAAGCCTCTATCGATACCTTATTATTGAGAGCGACAGATATGGAGAAATATGTAGAGATAGAGATGCCTTGCAAAGTAAAGGTAGAAGG
>CAIXFE010000077.1 GCA_903918675.1 uncultured bacterium | reverse complement strand
CTTCTATACTTTGCTGGACATACAAAGTGATAGAGAAGCAAACTTACATTATGTTCTTTTGTAATATGTAGCTCGTTTTTCATACCTACCTTATAGTCATTGCTACACGCGAAGCAAGCTTCGCGGAAAATCTAGATTATAAATTTTTAAATTTTAAATTCAAAAAAGATGATTATCCAAGAAATTAATCCAGAATTTATCCCAGGAGCTAAGATAAAAGTTTTGGGAGTAGGTGGTTGCGGAAACAAAGCCATCAATAGAATGATGTCCGAAGGACTAGAAGGAGTCAGTTTTGTAGCCATCAATACTGATGCTCAAGACCTAGCGACCAATATGGCTAGCAAGAAGATCAACATCGGACTCAATCTTACCAAAGGATTGGGGGCTGGAGCTAATCCTGAGATAGGAAGAAAAGCAGCAGAGGAAAGTGAAGTAGAGATCAAATCTATCTTACAAGATACCGATATGGCATTCATTACGTGTGGAATGTGAGGTGGAACAGGATCTGGAGCCGCGCCTATTATCGCAGGTATTGCCAAAAGCATGGGTATCCTGACGGTAGGTATCGTCACTAAACCATTCAGCTTTGAAGGAACTAGGAGAGGAATGATTGCAGACGAAGGTATCAAGAAGCTCAAAGAAAATGTCGATACTTTGATCGTGATCCCAAATGACAAAATATTTAACGTGATAGATAAAAAGACAACCTTCAAACAGGCCTTCACCATGATAGATAAGATCCTATTCTTGGGTGTCCAGGGCATCGCAGATTTGATCGTCAAACCAGGAGATATCAATATCGACTTCGCTGATGTAAAAGCAGTCATGACAGATTCTGGAAACGCATTACTAGGTATCGGATACGGAGCAGGGGAGAAAAGAGCAGTAGAAGCTGCTAGGAAAGCTATCGAAAATCCATTATTAGAAGAAAGTTTGGATGGTGCAAAGAGTATTATCTTCGCAGTCTCTGGTGGCCATGATTTGACACCAGCTGAAGTGAGAGAAGCTGCTGCTATCGTGGAAGAGATCATAGATCCAGACGTTAACTTCTTCTGGTGAATGACTTTGGATGAAAGCATGGACGATGAAGTCAAAGTGACCATCATCGCTACAGGATTCCAAGAACAGAGCAGAGAAGAAATTCTGAAACAGCCTAAAAGAGATATGCTTGGCAGACCTACTGTAAGAAGAGAATCAGAAAACTTCATTACTAGAGGGATCAAGAGAGAAATTACTAAAGATGATGAAGATACTGATGTCGTAGCAAGTATAGACGAAGACTTAGAGACTCCCGCATTCATCAGAAGATCATTGAGCAAGGAACAGAAGTAGAAATAACGTTATTGGTAATTGGTTATTGGTAATTGGGTGGTGAAATAAGCCAAACCCAATACACCAATATACAAATACACCAATACACCACGACAATATGTCAAGCCAAACCACCGATACATAACCAGAAAATTTGTATTTCACGCTGAACGAGAGTACAATTATAGTGATTTTAGACACTAACAAAGAGCAATGAAGTTAAAAATCTCCACACCAGCACAAGTAGTGTATCAATGAGAAATCGCAAAGATTTCCTTGCCTACAGAAAACTGAATGCTTACGGTATCAGCAGGACATGCGCCTATGGTTACCTCAGTGAAACCAGGGATCATCAGCATCTGGCCAGCAGAGTATACCTCATCCAAGGAATTCTTTATCAGTACTTCCAAGGGCATGGCATTCGTGGATGGCAAGATTGTCCGCATCGTAAGTGCAGAAGCGACTGTCAATCCTCAAGAATCATCTGCCGTTTTGGACAAGATAAAAGATGATCTCGAGAAAAAGATAAAGCAATTGAAAAATGAATGAAGCATCGAAGAGATAGAGAAGAATATGATAAAGTTAGAAAAGGTGAATGCAGATATCAAATTAAAAAAAATGAATGTATAATGTAGAATTGATAATGTATAATGAAGGAGTCCTTTTTATAGAAAAAGAAAGACCAAAATTATCAATTACTTGTCCTGCAAAGGATAAATTATCAATTATTCATTCAACTCAACTAGGTGTGATATATACAAATTATAGAAAGCACGAGAGAAGGACTGGTCAGCAACGCCAGTCTTTTTCTTTTGTTTTTTTAACATAATTAGTTATAAGCAGATTGCTGTCATCCTGAACGATAGTGAAGGATATAATTAGGATGAATTATATTCTTCGTTGCTCTCAGAATGACAAAAACTTTCAACCTTCAACTTTCAACCTTCAACCATACATCCATGTATTTCGCCATCCTTTGAAAGAACCCCGAGATTAGCAAGGCCGAACTCCAACTCATTCAGCCTACAGATATTTCTTATCCCAAAAAAGGAGTCGTAATGTTTGAGACACAACATGCTGAAAGGATTTCCACGTTGGGAGGCATCATCAAAGCGGGGAGGGTAGTCCAGGAAAGAGATCTTCCGATAGAGCTTCAAGACTGCAAAATCATCGGCATCAAAGAAGACGCCAATGGGAAACATCTCAAAAAAACTATCGGCATCAGGAGATTTAAACTCGTCGATTACTTCCATACCGATAAAGAAATCAAAGAGAAAGGAAAAGAATTAATTAATTTAGGGAACTGATTGTATGGGATAGTAGAGCAGTATCAAAACATCTGATTGTATGAAGCTATCGACTTCGATAAACCTGACCGCAGCATGAAAATGGGCATGATGCCTGCCAAATTGACTCACATCATGATCAACATCTGACTCAATGAATCACAATTGAGTACCCCCTTTACTGAAAGGGGGAGGGCCGGAACGGCGGGGGATTTGGTTATTTATGATCCTTTTGTCGGTTCATGAACCACTTGATTCCTCGCGAATGCACTCGGTTTCGACTTCATCGGATCTGACATAAATATCAAGCACATAGAAAGAAATCTGCCACGATGGAAGACCACGACATTTTATCATCCAGAGCATACCTTCGAAATCTTCCAACATGATATCAATCTGCCTTTCCCAAAGAATGATTTCTCAGATATATCAGGGGATTTTTCAGATCTTTTGATAGTTACAGAAGGACGGTTAGGCCCTATTGTCAAAGTAGGGACCGATGAAAGAGAAATCTCTGCTATCCAACAAGAGACAGCAAAATTTTATCAGAATTTCATTATCCAGATCAATAATCTTTTCACAGGGCAAGTAAAGAGGCCAGTCATCGTCTTCACGATCCCCATGTATTCAGGGAAAAATTACATCGAAACAGATATCATCAAGACGATCAAAAATTTTAAATGATGGGAACTCAGCGCCATACCAGAGGTGTATCAGAGAGAAAACCAGAATATTGGTAGAAAGATTTTGATCGTGAAGAAGGGTTAAACAATCGTTAAACAGTCGATAAACGGTAGATAAACGGTTGTTCAATTGCTGCGACTGTTTAACTACTGTTCGACTACTGTTTATCCTCTTCCCAAAGCAAAAATATAATATTAAGAACCACAACGGCAATATGTCAACCAAACAAGACGGTAAATCCGGTCTTTTTTTGATATTTCTAGCTTTTCTGAGTACAATTATATTACACAAATCTGAAAGAAACCTGAAAAATCTGAATCAAATCAGATGTATCAAAAGAGCTTATCAGATCTGTCAGATCATTTATCAGATTTATCAGTAGCCAATGACCAAGAAAGAATACATTCTTAAAATGCTGGATCTCATCAAAGATATTTTTCCACTAGCAGCAGATATCAAAGTGCTAGTAGAATGAGACGTCGTCAGCGATGAACTGATAGATACATTGACCGATATGCTTAAGGAAGTGAGAGAATCGATTACGGATATTGCCGAAAAAGAAAAACTCCAAAAATCCGCAGACTTCCTAAGCCAACTCAAAGTGACAGAACTCGAAGGACAGAAAAAAGATGCCGAGAGGATCAAGCAATTGGAAGAATTATTTAATAGTATTTAACCTTTAATAACAAGCAAATGTCTTCATGACCAGAACAGATTAAAGCCGCCGAGAATGAGATTAAGGACATCAGCATCAGCGGGAAAATGATGGATCCAACCGAAGCGGCAAAGCTAGATAAGGATACTAAAATTTTAGATCCGGAGAAAATG
>CAIXFE010000076.1 GCA_903918675.1 uncultured bacterium | reverse complement strand
ATGAAAACGGGGTATCGTAAATATGCTCTCTGTAGATGCACAAAACAATCACAAATATATTATTGAAAATGGTACGGCATCTCCGACAGATACTTCTGTAATAACTCCAGGTGTCTATACCAGCCCTTTATGATTTAGTCTTCACTATCCTAGCGATCGAACCGTGCGAGAAAATACAGCCTGATCTTCAGTTTCTTTCTCTACGTCTGCTGGCGCTTCTCTCTCTGTGATGGCAGTCACATTGCCTGATGCTTACTCGGGAATCATGCTTAAAAACTTGCTTACTTCTCAAGCGCAAATATGGAAAGACCTTCCTTCAGCTACAGGTATAAGTAATACGACGGTTACTATCCATTGAATGAAGGCGGAAAAGGTCGTCTATCAACGGACGCAAGCATCGCTAAAATATGAAGGACAACAAATCTATCTCATGGCGAATAATGTAGAATATACTTTCAGTTATGTTGCACCTAGCGATGTATTCAATTCATCTCTTTCCTCAGTGAATGAAATTATCCAGTCTTTCGAAGTGAATTAATAGGACTCATATTCTGGCATGGGATAAAATAAAGTGTAACAGGCAACAAGTGTGGCTGGATTTTTCAGCTATTGAAATTGACAGTCAAATCATTAGATTCATCCACGCCCATCTTCATGCATGGGCGGTTAGCTCAGTTGGTTAGAGCGTTCGCTTGACGTGCGAAAGGTCGGAGGTTCGAATCCTCTATCGCCCAGGTATAATTACCCATAAAAGAATCTCCACTCGTTGTAGATTTTTTTTAGTATCTATTTTTGTATCTTCCTAAAGTCTAAGGTCTAAAGTCTAAGCTCTAAAGTCTAAGGTCCAAGATCTAAGATCTAAGCTCCAAGGTCTATGGTCAAAGGTCTAAGAGCTTATTTTCTTTCTCCTTGAAAACATAGGGGTTTAGCTTATATTTTATTTATCTTCATCTTTATATTTTCATAAAAATAAAATGAAACTCAAATTTTGTGGTGCTGCGAAAGAAGTAACGGGATCCTGTTATGTCTTGGAAGTGGGTGATACCAAAATGTTGGTCGATTGCTGAATGTATCAAGGGCCCAAGGAATTGGTGAGATTGAATTATGAGCCATTTCTTTTTGATCCTAAGGAGATAGATTTTATGTTGCTGACGCATGCGCATATTGATCACTGTGGACTGATCCCAAAGTTGCATAATGGCTGATTTACTGGGAAGATTTACACGACATCAGCGACTAAAGATTTGACAGAAATATTATTGGAAGATAGTGCAAATATCCAGAAGAAAAATACTGAAGATGAAAATAGAAGGAGATCTCGTGAACATTTACCCTTGAGAAAGCCTTTGTTCACAGACTTGGAAGCTGCTGCATGTATGCCTTTATTTCAAGTCGTGGAATATGGAGTCCTCATCAAGATCAACGATGCGATCTCTGTCAGGTATCAAGACGCGGGACATATTCTGGGTTCTGCTTCGATAGAAGTTCGGGCCACAGAAGGAGAAAAGCAGACGAAGATCGTTTTCTCATGAGATATTGGACAGCGAGATGTGCCTATCATCAAGGACCCAACTCTGATCGCTGAAGCGGATTATCTGCTCATGGAATCGACCTACGGTGATAAAGTGCATGAAGATACCGGCACCAAAGAAGATCTTTTGCTGAAATATGTGACGGAGACCTATCAGAAATGAGGCAAACTCATGATCCCGACCTTTGCTGTAGAAAGGACTCAAGAACTGCTGTATTTCATCGACAAACTCGTCAATAGCAATCAGTTTCCTCAAGAAAAAATATTTCTAGATAGTCCTCTCGCTATCAAAGCGACAGAGATTTTCAAAAAGCATAAAGAATGTTACGACGCAGAAGCGCTCAAAGAATTTTCTCATCCACTGGATGACGAATATCTCCAATATTCTCTGAGTGTGGAGGACTCTATGAAGCTGAATACGTACACGGATCCCTGTGTCATTATGGCTGGGAATGGTATGTGTACGGCTGGTAGGATTACTCACCATCTCAGGCATGGGCTGTCAGACAAAAAAAATACCCTGCTCTTCGTAGGATATCAAGCAGAGGGAACTTTGGGAAGATATATTTTAGAGTGAGAGAAGAAAGTAAGACTGATGGGATTGGAGATAGACGTCAATTGTGATATTTACAAGATCAATAGTTTCTCCGGGCATGCGGATAGCAATCAATTGATGAGGTGGGCAAAGGGATTCCCAACATCACCCAAGACGGTATTTATTGTCCATGGTGAGCCGAAGGCGCAATCAGCATTAGAAAACAATCTCCAAACGATAGGATTCGCTACACATATTCCCTCATTGGGAGAAGTTGTGGAATTGTAGTTGAAGCCTTCGGCATCTTGAGAGTTGAAGGTTGATGGATTACTTCACTATGTGTAAGAGTTGTAAGACACCTTTTCATAAGAAGATGAAGGGGATATGAGTTACGCTCTTGCCGATAAAAACTGCTATGATAAAAGGTATAAATTTAATTTTCTTGTATAAAATTCTCGTGCCTATGATATCAGGCAAGATGGGAAGAAAGCAGAAGATAGCAAATCCAAATGTGACGGCCTTTCCAGCTTTTGTTTCTATATATTTTTCTCGTTTTGCTGATATTTTCGCGAGACTTTCTTGTCTCTTAAAAAATCTATTGAGCCTGCCAACCTGATGATGGAATCGGCTTTTACTACTGGTCTCTTCATAGATATTGAGTTTTTCAATGATATGGTTTTGTACGACTCGGATAGTCGCGGTAGAGAGTGTCGCTACTCCCACAGAGATGATCGATAATATTCGTGGACTTCCTCATTGGATCAATAATGCTCCCGTCAAAGAATAGGCGAGAGGCGGGAGTACAGGAGGTACCAATGGGGAAAAGTATATTACTACTGAGAGGATCACGAATTGAAATACCATAATTTTGAGTCAAATAAAAAAACCTCATGTGGTTTCGCGAGTATAGATAAACCATGAGGTAAATCAAATTTATTTCTCTGCGGTGCAGATGGATATTTGCCTTTGAATGTTAGTTCCATAGATCTTCTTCAAAAAAATTCCTTACCGCGTCTGGGTTTCATTCCTCAAATACGTATCGTTTCCTAGAAATCTTCATGGCGATCTGACCTACATCCAGAGTATCTCAAATCGAATTGTGAGTATCGTCATTATAGGCGTAATCTTCCGCTTCTATAGTTATTTTTGGTTCGAGGACTTTGGGCTGGTCTGACTTCAGTGGTTCGTATTTCCAATTTTCATATAACATATGCTTCTCTTTGCGTTTGGCAATAGTCATCCCTGTATGTGGTGGAGATACGATCAGGTCATATCATTTAGCCTGATAAGCAATCTTTATAGTATCTTCTATATGCGTATTCCACTTTGCAGTATCTTCGATTACTTTGATTACGAATTCAATGAAAGGCCTTCCGGGTTTGAATTTATCTTGCACAAATTCCAATATTTGTTGACTGATGATCTCTTTTTTTTCCGCAATGGCATTTTTGTCTAACTTTTCAGCATTATCATCTGTCGTTTTCAAATATCCTTTTATGTTATTAATCATTTCTGATTGCGTTGTGGGAATCTTACATTCTCGTGGGATCTCCTTAGCTTTTAATATCGCCATCATACATATGATGTTATTTTCTGGAGCTAAACTCTTCGATGATCAGTTCTTGGATATCTCTGGTTTACCCTTTGGCGCTAATGATTCATTCATTATGATCTGAAGATTGGATATAAAAAATATGTTAATTGCTGTCCTGTAGCGGTGCTACTTTGCATTTCAGCAGTTTTCCTTCTTTAATTTTTTCTATTTTTATGTCTAGAATTCCTGTTAAGGCTTCTTGTATGTATTGTATTTCTTGCTTTTTCAAGCCTTTGGGAAGTTGTATATTGAAGTTTGTCCCTACCATATTATTGATCACGGTCCCTTTTATGATTTTACCGATTTCCTTTTCCACTCTTGTTGCTCATCAACTTTTATTAGTCTTTTTTGCATGTAGCGATTCTATGACGGAGGAAGATAATTCTGGTATGAGTGTCTTCTTCAGATTATTTGTCTCTGGGAATTTTTCTTGATGATATTTTATGTTGAGTACTCATCCAGTCCCAGGTCAGGAGTCTCCTGTTTTTTTTACGTCTTTGATTGCATCTGCCATGAATGCTTTGAGCTTTCATTGCTTGATTAATCTTTCTTCGAATGCTGCTATGTAGCCCATGATACTATCATTCATTGTTAGTAATTTGAGATCCACTCATTTATCCAGGTCTCCTACTCTGTATACTACATGAGCGATAAAGTGAGATTCTACTTTGTCTATTTCTATGTCACTTTTTTCAGCAATGATTTCTTTATCTTTTGCAGGCATCTTATCAAATATAGCTTTTGCAACAGCCTGTAGACACCTTTTATTGTAATTTTGTACGTCGAATTCTATGTACTTTGTCCCTGTCGTTAAACGGTTGAGTTCTGCGATATAATTGTTTTCGTTATATCCGGAGCTCAGAAGGGTATCAGTTCTCAGTGTTATTTTCTCAATTACCTTCTCTCCCAGTGAAGTATATTGTAACCCTGAGATGAAAAAATCCTTCAATATTTCGCTGGAGATACCTAGCGTCTTGCTGAGAGCCTCTCTTGCTTCTACGCTTAGCTTCTCGTATGCTTGGATTCACTTTTCTACTATATTTTCTTCAACAACAAAATTCTGAAATTTTTCTTGAGTCTCTTTGATCTTATGTAAAAAATCTGTTGTCTCTGGTCCTTTCATCGAAATCTATTACACGATAAAGTGTTTTTACTTTAGTTATTTTCTACCTTAAGTCAATAGAACATCTTTTTGGGGCTTGGGGACCCTGAAATCGGTCCGATGTGCGCTCTTATTGTATTCATCTCTAGAATAAATAGAACTAGCTTAGTACTCTTTAGCTTTTTTTCATCATCGTATGTTATTTTCCTTCAAGCAGAAATCACAGGACTTTATCGTAGAAGAACAGTTGCCTTTCGAGTTGTCCTGAACAGGGGATGCGTTTTTTGTCTACTTCGAAAAAAGGAATCTGACTACGATGGAAGTGATCGACTTCCTGTGTAAGGAGCTTAAGATTTCAAGGATGACCTTGGGATTCGCGTGACTCAAAGATAAGGATGCGATCACGAGACAACGAGTAAGTATTTACAAGAGCGCACTGAAAAAGATAGGAGGAGAATTTGTCTTCTTAGATACTTTGGCGCAGAGAGCGAGGATCATTTCCACAGGCCGAAACGAGAAGCCGATCGGGATGACGACGGAGATTCGTAACACGTTTTTTATCAGACTGAGAGCTTTGAAAAAACTTAGTCAGGTAGAGAAACAACAGACTCAAGATAGTATTTCTTCGTTGTTTGAGCGTGGGTTTCCCAATGTTTTCGGGGATCAGAGATTTGGGATCGAAGGGAAAAATAGGAAATTGTGAAAAGACCTTCTCGAGGGCACTGTGAAGATCAAGGAAAAATTTGAAGCGAAGTTTAAACTGCAGTCCTATTCCAGCTGGTTATTTAACGAGTATGTCTACGCGAGGATCCATAAGGGATTGGAACTATTAGACGGTGAGATCGTAGAGATCGATACGGATACAGGCAAGGTCCTAGGATATTACGATGCGAAAAAACGTGTGATCCAGACCTTCCAAGATGTCCACGCAGGAAAAGATTTTTTTCATTATCCGAGTCATCCGGGTGAGGCAATCCCGTATAGTCCTGATTTTAAGATCCATATTACGGGGCCGATTTTGGGCTTTGATCTGCTGATGCCAGCGATCACGACTCCGGCGGGGCAAAAGGAAAAAATGCTTTTTGATAAGCAATGATTGACCAAGGAGAAATTAGCTCCGTACAAAAATAATCAGATTTTTGGCATCAGAAGGAGGATGTGGACACGACCACAAAAAGCGAAATATCATTTCGACGCTGATGATCTCTTGATCGAATTTACTCTGGATTCTGGTGTCTATGCCAGCGTGCTGATCGATCTTTTATTAGCGAATTTTAAATAAAAATTATTTCCATGCGATATGTCTATATAGTAAGGTGCAATGATGATACCTTATACACTGGGATCTCTAACGATGTAGACAAAAGAGTCTCTGATCACAATAGTTCTAAAGTCTGAGCAAAATATACCAAAAGCAGGCGTCCGGTCGTGCTTGTTTGGCATAAAAAAGTGAAGGATAGAAATGTCGCGTCTAAGCTTGAGTACAAGATCAAGAGATTAGGAAGAGAGAAAAAGGAAGAGATGATTAATGTAAAATAGATTCCGATATGTTTTTGAGTATTTCTTGATTGTTTTTTAGATAGGCGCTTCGCTGGGACCTACTTTTGGCATCGCCCCAAAAGTAGGCAAAAACTCTAGTCGCAACAGACTCGCAGTCCTTATTTTACAGACTAGTTATCTTTGTATGGCTTTTCTAATTTTGGTAGTCCATCTAGTTCGATCCCACCTGCGGCGGGTTCCCAACGAACTTTATGTTCTGATTGTATGTTACGTTATTAAGGTTTGCTCAGACAAGTGTTGCGACGTTTCTAAATGGTGACCTTCCCGGTTTATCCTCCACCAAGGAGGGCAACGTCTTGTATAGATTGTTTATGGCGGAAGGAGGTTTCTTATGAAATTTTATTTCCTCAATTTTTCCAAATCGATCACTTGCACATTTTCTAATTGGTCAGTAAATCATTTATCATGACTGACGATGATCATGGCTCATTCATAGGTATTCAATGATTGGGCGATGACGGGAATGTGACGGAAATTGATATGATTGGTCGGTTCGTCCAAGATTAATAGATGTGGTTTTTGTAGAACAAATCTTGCGTAGCAGAGGAGTCCCTTCTGTCCTTCGGACAATGAGCCGACGCTATTTTTCAGGACTTCTTTGGTGAGCAGAAATTGCGCTGCGACGCGAAAGATGTCTTGATCGCTTGTCCCTTCGGCAGCAGCCTCTTCCAATGCGTCTCGCACCTTCATGTCCATATCCAAGGCATCGAAATCCTGGCTATAATATCCTACTTTCACCTTATTGTGGATCATTGCCATCTGCTCTTCGGGATGTGTCGTGTCGGGTTCTTTGATGAAGATGTCTGGATTTTCTTTATCTTCTATCTTGGCTCTGTAGTCTTTCATGATATTTTCTTTGTGCCGATGGATCATCATAAGCCTCTTGAGAAGCGTTGATTTGCCGATGCCATTGGGTCAGATAAACATTACTCTGTCATGCTTTTTCATTTCAAGTGGCAGTTTGTACGTGATGACTTTATGCTCGCTATTCATGAGTCCGACTTGGTTGATGGTCACGATAGGGCCGACGAGATTTTCAAATTCAATCTTAAATTCCTTGATCGTCTTATCTTCTCTCCTGATCTCTACTTTATTTTCTTCTGCTTCCTCGACTTCATCTCTCATCTTGCTCGCAAGTTTACGCATCTTGCCTCACTTATTGGAGAAGAAATTGATCTTCTCTTTGGCCTCGGCGATCTGCTTCTCAGCTCTGGCATTCTGCATATTATCTTTCTCTATCTGCGCTGTGATCTGTTCTACCACATCATAATAATCACCTCGATATTGTTCCACTTCGCAGCGCGCTTTATTCAAATACAAGACACCGTCAGTAAATAAGTTTAGAAAGTCGGCATCATGACTGATGACTACGACGGTCTTATCATAGGAAAGTAAAAATCAGATCAGATCATTGATCCCTGTCGCATCCAAATTGTTCGTCGGTTCGTCAAGGAGAAGGATATCGGGATGCTGGATCAATGCGTAGGCAAGCAAAAGTCTCGCCTGTTGTCATCCAGAAAATTCTTTGATAGGTTTATCTAGCGGTGCGTTGAAATTCACGACCTGGAGCACTTCAGCGATCTTTCTATCCAGCTGATAATCTTTCTCAGCAAAAGCAGTCTGGAAAAATTCATTGATCGAAAGATGCAACTGATCTCTCGGGATGACTTGTCTGGAAACCGCGATAGAATTGCCTTGCACGATATTTATTTTCCCTTTCTGGGGCGTCAATTCTCCAGTGATGAGTTTGAAGATGGTCGTCTTGCCCGCGCCGTTTTGTCCCATGATGGTGATCTTGGTATTTTGGCGAAGCGAAAAACTACTATCGACAAGGATAGGATGTTTGCCGTCGTCGTAGGCGAAAGAGACGTCGTCGAAGCGGAGGATTACGGGGTTTTGATTGCTGGACATTTTTTTAACTACATTATATGAAATAAATAATACGATCGGTCAAAAAAAATTACAGCTCAACCTCCAAAAGAACAAGCGAAGTGAAGTTGTTTTGGTTGATTGAGCTGTGGTTAATACCACAGAAAATTCTATATAGAATTACTACCTATTATTTTGGTAGTAACCAATAAAGAATCTGAATTAGATTATGTTTAGATTACTTATTCGGAGTTCAGATTCAATCATTTCTGTAGGCTTGTTTTTTTCTAAGTAGGCGCTGCGCTGGGCCTTACTTTTGTCTTGATACAAAAGTAAGCAAAAAATCAAGTCGCGACAGACTCGCAGGGCTTGTTTTACAGACTAGTTATCTTTGATAGGCATTTCTAATTTTGGTAGTCCATCTAGTTCGCTCCCACCTTCGGCGGGTTCCCAACGAACTTTATATTGTGATTGTGTTTTGCGTTATCAAAGTTTGCTCAGACAAGTGTCGCGACGGGAAATGGGTTGAGGCTATATCAAGAATATTTAAAATGTTTTTTAATTGTTGCGAATACGCCATAATTAATAAAATCTTTTCTGTCAAAAATAGGTTTGACAAAGAAAAAGAGATTTTTATAATTGAGATAGAATTATACTATAAAGACTTTTTCCGGAAATTCCGGAATTACTTTCGATATTGTGTTTTACTTTCTCACAACTATTCTCATGATGGTAAATCAAAAAATGGCAGTTCTTGGCTCTGAAATTACTGTGTTTAAGCATGAAGAGGCTGATTATGTTAGTCTTACGGACATTGCCAAATACAAATGAGATAAGGTGGATCTTATTGTTCAGAACTGGATGAGAAATAGGAATACAATTGAATTTTTGTGATTGTGGGAGCAATTAAATAACCAAGAATTTAAACCCCTCGAATTCGAGGGGTTTAGAAAAGAGGCTGGATTAAATGCTTTTCTTATGAGCCCAAAGAAATGGATCGATTCTACCGGGGCAATTTGACTATTGTCCAAGTCTGGGAAATCCTGATGAACCTTTGCTCACAAGGACATAGCCATTGAGTTTGCCAACTGGATATCTGTCGAATTTAGGCTCTATTTTATCAAAGAATTCCAGAGGCTCAAAGAGCAAGAAGTAAAATCATTGGATCGGAATGTGAAAAGATTTCT
>CAIXFE010000075.1 GCA_903918675.1 uncultured bacterium | reverse complement strand
GTCCAGGGAGTCTTACCATTTTGGAGCTGATTTTTTCTTTGTGGTCGTAAGTTTTTTACGCGGTGAAGAAGATTTTTTTGCAGGTAAAGCTTTCTTGGTAGAAGTTTTGAGTCCAAACAAGTCAGATAATGTAGGGAAAGGGTACTTTTGAGTAAATGCATCAAATTTTTTCTGATCTGTAAATTCCTTTTCCACTTTTTTCTCCTTCCCATTGATATTCTCGTAGTACCTAAATTGCCCTCTAAATGTCGTAGCCATGAGTAAAAAGTAAAGAAATAAAAAAGATTATATATTCGATTTTTGAAAAAAATCAAGGTATTTTTTCCGTGAAAATCAGCTCAATCCAGGGAAGAATAGATATAAGATAAACTAGAAGTCAATCGGAATAGTAAATTAAGCGAATATTTGACAAATAGACCATTTTCAGATATAATTAGGCGTAGATAATAGATGATGGATAAAAGATCAAAGATTTATTTCTTAGTTCACCCTCCTTCACCTTTCCACTTTTCCACCTTTCAACTTTTCAACCTTCATTCCTATGCCCGAACAAATCTTTATCTCACTCAGTGTAATCATCGGCGTTGTCCTCCTAAGTATGGGGATCATGAAAATTTTCAAGCAACCCATGATCATCGGATATATCATAGCTGGCACGCTCATCAGCATTTTTCTGCCATGAATGCTCCACGGGAACAGCGCTTTCCAATCTTTTTCAAATATCGGAATTAGCTTCTTGCTGTTTATGGTAGGTATGGAGCTCAATCCCAAGATCATCAAAGAACTTGGAAAAAATTCACTCATCGCGTGATTCCTCCAAGTACTCATCACTTCACTCATAGGATTCCTCATCGCACGAGGACTCGGATGCAATCCGATCACGGCAATCTATATCTGAGCAGGATTCGCATTTAGTAGTACCATCGTTGTCTTGAAATTACTTTCAGATAGAGAACAGACAGACAGCACATTCTGAAGACTTTCCATAGGTATCTTGATCGTCCAAGATATTCTTGTGATGCTGGTATTTCTCGCCATCGCTACGTTTAATAATTTCCATGGAGGAAATGCCTTGCCGGTAATAGGATTGCTGATCATCAAAATTCTGGGACTAGGTTTCGGCATCTATCTCTTAAGCCAATATGTCATCCCCAAAATCAGTCCAAAGATTGCAGAATCACAAGAGTTCCTTTTTCTTTTCGCTATTGGACGATGTTTGATTTTAGGATCTATCTTTTATTATCTCGGCTTCGGGATAGAATTCGGGACCTTGATCGCCGGTATCTGCCTCTCCAATTCTACCTTTAAATATGAGATCACCAGTAGAGTCAAACCCTTGAGAGATTTTTTCATCGTCATGTTTTTTGTCCTCTTGGGATCGCAAATCAATTTCACTGGCATCGTCAAATTTCTTCCTCAGATCCTCATTTTCAGTCTCTTTGTTCTTATCATAAAACCATTTATCACCATGCTGATCTTCGGACTCATGGGCCATACCAAAAAAAATAATTTCCTCGCAGGCTCATCACTAGGACAAGTGAGCGAATTCTCTTTTCTACTGATTGGTATTGGAATAGCTTCAGGACAAATCAAAGATCCCAATATCCTTTCCATGATCACCGTAGTCGGATTGATCAGTATCGCCGCATCGAGTTATTTCATCCTCTATGGAGAGAAAATTTATCGAGCAATCAAACCGATCCTGAAACGGATACCATGAAGTCGAAACAAAAACGTGGTAAAAATAAATCAGAAACATTCTGATATCATACTCTTCGGATACGGAAAATTCTGAAGTAACCTCTACCAGAGTCTGAAACAAAAGCACGAAAGGATTCTCGTCATCGACGAACGTCCTGCTATCATCGCGCATCTCAAAAGTAGGAAAATACCGTGCATCTATGGTGATGCCGGCGATGTAGATTTCTTGGAAGAGCTCAATGTCAAAGAAAGTAAAATGATCATCGGCACGATCAAAGACTTCCAAGCCAATATGGTTTTGCTCAAAACCATGAAAACCAACAATCCTCATCTCATCATCATCCTCGTCTCCAATCACGTACAAGATTCAATTAGATTGTATGAGGCAGGTGCAGACTATGTCATCTTGCCGCATTACATCGGAGCATATCACACCTCATTGATGCTAGAAGAATATGGCTTCGATATCAATAAATTTTTGACCAACAAAAAATTGCAAATACAAGATTTAGAAAATAGACACAACGATCAGATGATCGAAGCATTGCAAGGGAAGATGAATTAAAAAATTTCTAATTTTCAATTTTCAGTTTTCAAAGAAGGACTAATTTCCAATTTTCAATTTCAGAAAAAACCTCCCGTTTAAAAATTAGAGCTTAAGACTTGAAAATTCTTTAGAAATTAGAAATTGAAAATTGAGAATTAATTCATTCCAGGCATTCCACCGCCTCCCATCATATTGGCCATATCAGAAGGATCGAAGCCAAGGATCTCCTTGGTTTTTTCTGCGGCAATTTCCTGAGCTTTGGTCTGAGCTTTCTGGAAGCAATTGACAATGATTTTTTCAAGATGATCTTTTTGACTAGGTTGCAAAAGATTTATATCCTGGATTTTGAGATCTCTGATTTTCATCTCACCGCTAATATCTACGATCACGGCATCCTGCTCCGTCCCATCATCACCCGTAAATTTTCCTTCCTTTGCTCTGATGACTAAATTTTTAAGCGCCTTCTGTAAAGTCTTGTACTTATCATACATCTTTTTCATTTCACCAATTTTTCAAAACATTTCACCTATATAAAAAAATAAAAATCTGATTCTTTTGTATATAAATCGGGCGACATTGCAAACATAATCTATACTAAGAGACATATTAACGTAGTTAATTAAGTGTTTCCTATGACAATAAGCTCAAAAGGGGGCAACCTACAATAAAGAGGATAATACATAAAATAAGCTTGATATTATACATATAATTGTATATAGTATTGCCATTGGCGTTTTATATCTATATTTTAATAAATGAGTTTGTCAGAACGTATAATTGCTGTTGTAGATCAAGCAGGGTTTAGTAATGGACTGAAATATTACTTGAAAACAGAACTCAACAAAACAAAAAATTTTACTATCAATAACGAAAATGATATTCCTCTAGAAACAAGACAAAGAATAGCAAAGCTCCTATCTGCTAAATGGAATAAAACGAAAATCACATCATTATCTGTACTTGTAGAAGAAGCATTAAAGATCAATATTGAAGCCGACAGTGGCGTAGTATCCGAAGTTGAACAGGTAGTATCTGAAAAAAATCCCATAAATTTACAACAAGAAATAGTAGAATCAAAAACAGAAGAAAGTCCTTCAATAGCAGAAACCGATGCAGTACAAAAAAATCCAAATACCCCAATTATAAATATAAGTAATATGCAATGAGATCAGGAGAAATTACAAGATAAAGCACTCTCTGTCAAAGGATGATATGAAGAACTAGAGGAAGAACTTGATAAGCAGTTGGAGCTAATTGCACGTATGAAAAAGGCTATTCAAATGACCAAGGATAATTTGATCAACGCTATTTCCTTATCCTTAAATGAAGAGAGCATTATAAAAGCATCCAATGAGGAACCTATCTTATATGATGACCTTGAAAGTGGAGGAGTCCCAGAGAGTATAAAAGGATATACATCACTCGAATATATATACCAAAGTCTATTTGATTATGCCTTATTTAAAATCGGAGATGCTACTCTTGCACATGAGCTTATACAATATAGTATACTGAGGATACGAACACAAGTATCCATTCGTGAATTTATATCATTAAATAAATTTTTGTGAGATATCCTAGATATCGTGGACTGAAGATGACGCGACATGTATAACGATATTAATCAGAAACATAAGCTTGAGAACATACCAAAAAGTTTCATGATCAACGATAAAAAAAATTATATATCTCTTGTCAAAGATTTTACTAATCGGATACGTCCTGCATTAGATAGTATACCAGAAAGCAACCAATCCAGACAGGTACTTGAACTACTTTATTTTAAGAAACAAACTTGGCAAGAAATAAGTAGTAAGTTTGCATGATCTACCAATGGACCAAATGTAGCGAAACATGATGGGTTAGCGACACTTCAGAAGCTCCTATTCCCTCCAGCAACAAGGGAAACAAAAATCAAAGCGAAGGTAAAAAAAATCAATCGCCTAGATAATAATATCAATATCAGATTCAAATCCATCTCTGATCTCTACACGGCGTTATACCAATATGTTTTTTCTAGAATTGAGAGCGCACCACTTTCATATAAAATAGTTCAGGACAGCATCCCTTGGATTTGGTGATATATGCAGACTAGCGGATATCCATGATGAGAAAAAGTCCTAACAGATATCTTAGAAATAGTTAATCGGGGATGGGGAAAGAAATATGAAAAGAATGTCTCTGAAAATGAAGTTTCTTCTTTATCAAAGCTTTTCGAGCAGGAGAACTACCAGACGCTCTCAAAAGATTTTACTGATCGGATGACTCCAGCAAAAAATTCTTTAAAAGGACCCAAACTTCAGGTTGTAGATTTGCTTTATATAAGTAAGATTTCATTATCAAAGATTTCTGAGCTTCTAGAGCTTCCAGAACAAGAGTTAAAAACGATAAGGAAGTCTGCTTTTAAAAAATTGAGTAACGTTTTATTTTCTCAGAAACACAATGATATTATAATAAAAGATCCCGAAACCAAAAAAGGAAAAGAGAAGGCAGTAAATATAAACTTTCAAACCATCTCTGTTTTATACACAACATTATATAATTATATCGCTAATAGAACTGAAGATAAGGACATTGCTCATGATGTGATTCAAGATAGTATGCCAAGAATTTGGCGATATACACAAAGCAATAAGTATACATCAAGAGAAACTTTTATTGAAGGCATCATAAACATTGTAGATAAAAGATGTTTCAAAATTTATAAACAACATGACACAATACGTGACTGTGAAAAGCCTTCACAAGATTTTCAAATCAATAATAAAGAAGACCATTCGTGCCTCGTAGAAGAATTTTCCGCATGGATAAAGCCTGCTTTAGAAAACTTATCAGAACAAGATAAACAAATAATGGACTTACATTACATGCAAGGGCTGAAATGACAAGAAATTTCCGATAAATTAAATCTACCGAAGGGGACTCCTCCAGCTACGATAGTATTTAATACTCTCAAAAAGATAAAAAATAATCTATTCCCCCGCACAAATACACAGCAAGACAAACCAAATAATTACAATAAGAAGAGCCTGAACGATGAGAGTAGCGAACCAGTCCATGTAGTCAATTTTGCTTCTCCAGCTATCTCTGATTTATATGAGACATTACATGAATACATCCTAACCAGAACAGGAGATGTGGCTCGTACACCTGAATTAGTCCAATGAACTATGCTGAGGATTTGGTGATATTTACAGTTACATGAATTTACGTCGTGAGAAGAATTTCTCCATGAACTCCTATCAATTATCAACTTAAGATTAAGAAAAGATTTTAAAATAGGTCCGACGAATATTGACACATCAAGGATCTTTGCTCTCTGCACTGCAGAGAACTATCAAGCCCTCTCTAAGGATTTCTCTAATCGAATAAGCCCAGCTTTGAGTTGTTTAAAGAAGAAGAGTAAAGAAGTGATAGATCTGCTCTATACGCAAAAAGTCACCTTACCTCAAATTTCTCAAATTCGGAGATGCAAAAACACAAATCTTCCAAGTGTTACAAGAGACTATGCTTTCGAGACAATGCAAAAAACACTATTCCCTTGATCTACACAAAGCACAAAGAATGATAGACAGAATACTAACAACCCCGATAATATCCAAGAAACTGACAAGATTCAAAAAACTGTTTTAAAAACAAAGAGTCCCTATAATAAGAAGGTAATAGAGAAGCACATAGAAGATAATGCTACAGAGATTCAAAAAGATAATCCTACAGAAGTTAAAGAAATTAAAACCCATAGAGAACAAGAGTGCGTACTGCACCCGAACACTCGAGAACAAATGTTAAATTCCAGTTGAACACTCAATACCGTTACAACAGTACTTCCTTCACCAGATACATCCTACATAGCAAGTGATGTTTCAACGTTTAATACTATATTATGAGAGAATGCTAATCTTCCTTCATTCACAGAAGAAGATTTAAAGGGTAAATTCCAATGGTTTCTAGAACAATATAAAAAGATACTCTTGAGTTCATGACTCGACAGAGAAAAATTAATTAAACTAAGGGTAAAAATACGTTTAAGATCAACAATTCATGAAGCTGCAAGGAAAGACTCTCTTACACTGTATATTAAGTTCCTGGGCGAAGTAGAAAAAGATCTAATAAGGGCCAATTGTTAATTAATCAATTTTTTTTTCTTAGATCTCTGCCTCTAGATATAAAATAATCTATGACTGATAAAAGCTTGTACAACGATCTTCAATTATTTATCTATCAATGAATAATTCAAAATAAATTTCGCAATGTCTCCAAATATTTTTCCCGCAGTGGATCATCACCAGATATTTGATCTCGGACGACGTACCTGGATGATCACGACATACTTAGGATTGTCTATGGTAAGCACACCCACAAACGTTGCATTTGTCCATCAGATACCCTGCATATATTTCCCCTTATAAGAGATCTGAGAGGTCCCTGTTTTTCCTCATAATTTATATCATGGAATCTTGGCATATTTCGCTTCAGCGTTTTGATCTACCACATCAAAGAGAGCGGTTTTGAGTGCATCGCTCGTCTCAGGTCTAAAAATCTGCTTAATAATTTTCTTGGGATTTTCATGATAGGTGTCTGTCTTTTTATCGTAGATTCACTTCACGATGGTGGGCTGGATATAATATCATCCATTTAGAAGGGCTCAATATCACACAGCTAACTGCAATGGCGTCACGAGAAGTCCCTGCCCAAATGAATTATTGAAATACCTTGCATCAGATACAGAAGTGACCGACTCCACAAATCATGGGTCTTCATCAGCCAATTCTATATTGGTCATCTGTCCAAAATTGAGCTCATTTACATAATTGTAAAACACTTCCTTCCCCATTTTCTGTGCTATCCTGACCATACCGACATTACATGAAAACACAAACGCATGAAGGAAATTTCGATTTCATCCACAGTTTTTAGTATCAGCATTATTGATCCAAAAGGGACCTACTTGTACTTTATTCGGATCCGTATAGGGATCATAAAATCTAATTTCATCAGTATCCAATGCGGTCGCTACAGTAAATGCTTTAAACACACTTCCAGGTTCATAGGACATCGAAATATTTTTATCAATCAATGCTTGCGATCCATAAATATTTTGTGCTACATATTTAGGAAGCGAAGTATCTTGTCTCTCAGCAGTAGTCGCAGGTCTGTATTCTCCTCCTGTATTAATATACACAGGGATTTCGATATAACTCAGATCATCTACCAATGCACCATGATCTGGCCCCAAAGGTTGGAGCTGAAAGATATTATTATAATCATTAGGATCGTAGGATGGATAGTTAGCAGATGCTTTGATCTGACCATTATTGGGATCGTAGACCAAGACACTGATAGAGTCAGCCTTGAGAGAATCATAATAAGGTTTGATGATCGTCTCTATCTCTTTTTGGATACCTACATCTATCGTCAGATAGATATCACTCCCATCTACTTCCTGATCCATCTCAAAGTCATTGGCTCATACCGGACCAATCCATGCCGAAGCACGTCAGACAATCTTTCCATCTTGTCCGCGAAGGATATTATCAAAATATTGTTCCAGTCAGTAGAAAGCATCACCATTTTTATCTACGAATCCTAGCACATTGGAAAGGAAGGATCCATACTGATAATATCTTCTCGTATAAGGCTCCAATCCTAATCCATGTAGGAGAGGAATCTTGTCAGGGGATTGTGTATGATAATATTGTAGTTCCAGATCTTCGACCATCTGTGCTATCTCAGGATTGGCATCAGAGATAAGTTTTACATATCTATTTTCTTGGGGAACGAACACATTATCTATCCCGGACATCGTGCTGAGATATCCATATTTATCAAGTAATTTTTTGAGCGGAAGACCATCCTTGGTCGGATTGCTAATATTCGCAGGGATCACATACACATAATTCTTGGATTGGATGTTTATATAATTCAATTGTAATTTTTGTAATTCATCCAAGAAATCGGTGTTGGCAAAAAATCCAAGATAATTCTTAGGCTTAATACCGATATAGATATCTTGATTCAATTGATCTTTAATCAATCCATAGGCAATATTTTGAGTCATTCCAGTCAGGATCTGAGCTATCTGTGTATTGTATCAAGTCCGATCAAATGTAGCATATCCAGAAGAGATGATCCCACTTCCATAATAGAAAAATTGGGGAGCCACAGGAAGGATCTGTTTCTCTGTAAAGGCCTCGATATTTTGGACACACTCTAGAGGAGTGACTTCCTTCATCCCATAGATCTTACAGAGATGTTGATATACTACAGGAGTAAGGATCGTAATAAATTTTTCCTTATCCCAAACAAATTTAGGATCTACATATACATTATAGAGGGAGATATTATCGGTCAACTGGATAGCTTTGTTTGCTTTATCATACGCGAAGATATTTCCTCTCTTGGCTTGCAAGGACGTTTCGCTTACCTGTTGTTGGTTGAGAAGAGTATCATAATATCAGTGATTTATCACTTGCAGAAAAAAGAGCCTTACGATCAGAATAAAAAATAAAAAAGAAAAAAATGCAAGAAGATAAATTTCCTTAGTCACTCTGATATTTTTGAAGAGACGAGTACGCCTCAACAAATGTTGAAGTTTTTCGTCAAAATCAAAACGCTTGGAATATCTAAGCATTATATATAAGGAATAAATAGGGGACTAAGGATCAGTATAAACATTCATCTTTTCTTTTCAAACCCAAAAAAAACAGACTGCCATTCACAGCAGAAAACTCCCCAGATCTGCATACAGATTATAAATCTTTTTTTCTCTTTGTTAAGCTTGGGCATTAGAAACCCGCTCTCAGAGCGGAAGATCTCGCGACAAAAAAAAGGTAAAATAAATTTGAAATACTAAGATATATTAGTATTATAGGCGATATACGATATCGCACGTGTTAGTGCATAGATTTATAAAACAACTTGATTTACTCTATTATAAATCTATTATACTTTCAACTTTTTAATTTTTTAAAACCAAAACATGAGAAAACTATCAGCTAAAATTTTAGCGGCAGTAATGGTATCAGTAACTAGTCTCTGATTTTTAGTGACCTATGCACAACCTACAGTAACTACATCATTTGGAGACGCGACACAGACAGCAAGTGTTTGAGTAGCAGGAGCTTGAGCATCTACAGGAGGGAAATTGGTTGATGTCGTAAAAAGTTTTGTAAACTGGATGTTGGGAATTCTTGCTCTTATCGCACTTATCATCTTGATATGGGGAGGTTTTCAAATGGTTACCGCTGCTGGTGACGATGCTAAATACAAGAAAGGATTCAAGATATTACAACAAGCAGCTATCGGATTGGTATTCATCGGTGTATCTTGGCTAGTAGTGAGTCTGATATTCCGGCTCTTAGGTATTATCGGAGTAGCATAACAAATATCTGATCATCATCACATACAAAAGTTCCTCGCAAGGGGAACTTTTTTTAAAGTGGGAAGATTGGAATGTGGAAATGTGGGAATGTTGGAAGGGACCTTCTACCTTCTATCCCGCCTTGCGGGACTCCCTCGTTTCACTCGGTCGCTTTCTACTTTGTGCTTGATACTTACTACTTGATACTCTTTTTTTCATTTGAAAAAACAGATGGGATTGGTATATTGAAGTTAGCTAACAACTAACAGTGAACAACTAACAGCATGAGAATGTTGAATGCTGAATTTTGAACCTGCCTGCCGGTAGGCTGGTGCTAAATGATGGAGCCTTTCTCATATAAAGACACCAACATTAAGCTTTAAGCACTTGTCCTGTAAAGGATTAAACATTCAAATACATCTTCACTGTTAACTGCGAGGATTTTTAGTAATAAAAAATACGAGTCCTATGCTTTTACATGAGTTTGAGCTTCGTTATCGTGCATACAAATGACTCAATCATAAATTTGATCTCAACCGAGATGCTGAGACGATTTTGAAATTGACAAAAATATCCAGCAAATGAATGCTCAAAAAGCCAGTGCAAGAAGTAGATCCTGCAGAATTGCATGAAATGACCTTAGAGACATACACGCTATTCAAAAAAGAATATATCGCAGCGCACGGAGAGAAAGTCATAGGATTTTGAACGCTCGGAGAATATATAGCCCGTCTAGAATATGAATTGAAAGTGATCAAAGAAATGTGATTTAATTCTTACTTTCTTATCGTAGCAGATTTTGTTCGTCGAGCGAAAAAAAATACCATCGTTGTCTGACCAGGAAGAGGGTCTGGAGCCTGATCAATCTTGGCTTGGGTTACCAGGATCACGGACATCGATCCACTCCAGTTTGGATTGTTGTTCGAAAGATTTCTCAATCCTGCGCGTATTTCGATGCCAGATTTCGATATCGATTTCGAGGATACGCAGAGAGAAAAAGTCATAGAATACGTCAAAGAAAAATATGGGAATAGCCAAGTAAGCGGGATCGCAACCTATATGCAAATGGCAAGTAAGGCTGCATTCAAAGATGTAGCCAGAGTCCTCTGAGTCCCTTTTGAGAAATCCAATCAAGTCTCTGCATTGATGCCAGACAGGATACCCATCATGCAAGCTATCGAATCTGAAGACTGACCGGAAGAGCTCAAAACACTCTATGCGAATGATGAAAAAGTAAGGCAGGCAGCACAGCTTTCTGCAAAGTTAGAATGAAATATGAGACAGATCGGAGTCCACGCATGCGGCATCATCATCGCTCCAGCCCAAGTAAGTAAATTTTCTCCTACTCAATATGTCAAAGAAGGCGATCCGACAATCATCGCACAATACGATGGTCCTGCTCTAGAGACGATAGGGCTGCTCAAGATGGACTTCTTGGGACTGAGAAATCTCTCTATCATCAAAAACTGTATCAAGATCTTAAAGAAAAAATATGAAAGCGAAGAAAAGGAATTGCCAGAAATGTTTGTTCAGTTTTTCGAGAATACATCATTTCAACCTCCTCTGGATGATACTTACACTTTTGAAAAAGTGTTTCAATCAGGCAATACAACTGGGATCTTCCAGTTTGAATCCAATGGGATGAGAAGATTCTTGATTCAGCTCCAAGCAGATTCTATCAATGATCTCGTAGCCATGAATGCCCTCTATCGTCCCTGACCTATGGAATTTATTCCCAATTATATCGCCAGGAAAAATAAAGAAGAACCCGTAGAGTACATGGCTCATGAGCTGAGACAGATCCTGATCGGGAAATATGGTGAAGAGGAGACGGACAAAGAAAATATCAGACTGGTAGAAGACCTCTCTCCTATCATGAACCTGACCTATGGTATCCCTGTCTATCAAGAACAGCTCATGTTCATCGTTCAGGCTATGGCAGGATTTTCCTTAGCAGAAGCTGATTTGCTGAGAAGATGAGTGGGGAAAAAGAAAAAGGAAATTATCGAGAAACTCAAAAAAGAATTTACGCAGAGATGCAAAGAGTATAGAGAATATAAAAAAGAAACAGCGATCTACATCTATGAGAAGATGATAGAACCTGCGGCCTCCTACTCATTCAACAAATCACATTCCGTATGCTATGCTATGATCGCCTATCAGACTGCTTACCTCAAAGCCCATTATCCTGTGGAATTTTATGCATCACTCATCAGATCAGTAGAAGAAGACACCGATGAATTAAGTAATTATATTTACGAAACGCAGAATCAAGGAATCAAAGTCTCGCCGCCCAATATCAATCACTCCTTCAATCACGTAGCTGCCATCCAAGAAGAGATCAGACTATGATTTTTCTGTATCAAAGGGCTCTGACGAGAAATCGGAGAGACCATCCAAGAAGAAAGGAAAAAAAATGGCCTTTACAAAGATATTGAAGACTTCGTCAAAAGATGTGCCTCCGTCGTAAATAAAAAATCATTAGAAGGCCTGATCAAATCAGGTGCACTCGATGACTTTGGAGAGCGCGGGACTTTACTCGCCAATAGCGAAACCATTTTGGAACGATCCAAGAAATCTAAAGAAATGTGATGATGACTCTTTGGAAACATCGAGATAAGCAGCAAAATCTCCCTCAAACCGTCAGAACCTTTGACCGTCATGGAGAGACTGATGATGGAACAACAAGTATTCAAAGCATTCATTTCCTGACATCCTTTAGATGGACTCTATACCTATTTCAAAAAATATAATTTCATTTCTCAATTTAAAGAAAAAGAAAATTTCGGAAATTTCGTGATCGTCTGATATATCAAAAATATCCAGAGAGCAAAGAAGAAATGATTCTTTATCCAGATAGAAGACATCTCAGGGAATATCGAATTTTTCGTCAAAGAGACACTGGATTTCAAAAAATTTGATATCATCATGGTAAGCGGATTCAAAGGAAAATCTATCAGCGTAGAAAAAGTAGTTAGGACAACCATTGACCAACTCAAGCGCCAAGCCGGCAGTAAGTACGATCCCGAGATGACCGTCATCAAGGCTAAATCACTGAGAACTCAACCGGACAGCAGAGAACAGACACAGACTCCAGCAGAAGAATCCACGAATACAGTCCTTCCTCCCAAGGAAGAGACCTCACACACTACATTCAAACTCCCTGATAATGCAGGAAAGCTCAACGAATTAGTTCACATCGTGACCACACACACGGGCAACCAAGAGATCACCGTAGGCAGCAAAACATTTTTCCTCAACGATGAATGAATACAAAAAATAAAGGATTTACTTTCATAAACGAAACCTATGCGCCAGGATGACAAAATCAAGAAACTCTTTGATCAAAGCAAATCCATTGCACTTATAGGCCATGTAAATCCTGATGGCGATTGTGTTTGATCACTTTTATGATTGGGAAGGATCTTGGAGAAACAAGGGAAAAAAATATCGTACTTCACCCCGACGACTCCGAGCAAAATATTCAACTTTTTGCCAGGCATCAAAAAAATAAAAACTAAATTTGATTATAAAGACTACGATTTGCTTGTCTTCGTGGATCTGATTTCCTACCAACGCATCTCTCCTTTTGCTGATACCCAGAAAAAATATTTTGATACCCATACTCTCATCGCTATCGATCATCATCTCGATACTGCGCCACTTCATGCACTCACCATCCATGATACGCAAGTCATGAGTTGTGCAGAATTGATTTTTGAATATGCAGAAAAGCGACGAAAAAAATATATAGATAAAGAAGTAGCTACTGCTCTCTATCTGGGATTGACTATGGATTCTGGGAATTTTCTTTTTGATGAAGATCATGAAAGGACCTTCACCAACGCATTAGGACTCATCAAATTATGAGCTGATAAAACAAGTATCATCGACAACATCTTTCGTAAAAAATCATTAAATCAGATAAAATTTCTTTCTCTCCTACTCAATAGGATAAGTATTTCCAAAGACGTGCTCTTCAGTTACTATGATGATAAAGAACTTACGAAATATCATCTGGATCAAGAAGAAGCAGGATATGGATTATCCGTCCTCCAAAACATTGATGGTCCTAAGCTGATCGTCACCCTGAGACGTATCCAAAACATGATAAAATGATCTCTGAGATCCAAAAATATGCAATGAGCAAAAGGAAAGAATACAACGATGGATTGTAGCAAAATTGCTAAACTCTTTGGTGGAGGAGGACACAGATGTGCAGCATGATTTAGCATACCTGTCGAATGAAATTTTCAGCAACAAAGAGAAGCTATCATCAAGACGATAAATAAGGGTTTGCCAAAATAATATGCTTTACTCAATTATCCCCCAGATGAAAAAAACTCAATCCCTATTGCGTCTGATGAGACCGATCTTTCATTGAGGAATTATCGTTGTCATATTTTATGCGATCTATAGGATTCGTCTTTTTACGGATCTGATCCCAGGGATCCAGCTCAGGATACCAGTCATAAATTATAATGAGACGATGGCCTATGCTATCATCGTCGCTATAGCATTTATCTGTATAGGGATCGTCAAAAGGCTCTATGAGCTCAATAAGCCCATCCAAAACTACTTCCAAACCTTCACCAAAGTCTGGATTTACCGGCTGATCACGATCACCTTCATCGCATATTTTGGACAAGATTTTATTTTTTTCTATGGGATCTCAAGATTTATTATTGTGATCTGATCATTCGTCAGTTTTTTTGCACTATTCTTTTTTGACCAAGTATGGAATTATTTAGAGGTCCAGAGGCACAAAGACAACGATAGCAAAATCCTCATCATTTGAAGTGATACCACCGAAAGTCTCAAAGCCATAGAGAAGATCAGAAGTGGATTTTCTTTCAGGACAGAATATGCCAATATATCAGAGATCAAAAGCATCTCATTCGAAGAATATCTGATGGTGGTAGCCGTAGGGAGTTTCGAAAAAAGAATATTACAGAATATCTTTGAAAAGGTCAGATTTACCGACACGAGATTTTACCATATCAGCGAAGGCTTCTTCTTGGATGATGTGGTATACGCACCAGAAAACATCGACAATATTATCGCCCTAGAGTACAAACATTCCAAATTAGATGGATGGTCCATCATACTCAAAAGAGTTTTGGATATCATGGCTTCTATCGTACTGATCATCATCACTTCTCCCATTATGCTCCTTGTCGTGATTGCCATCCGTAGTGAATCCAAATGACCTGCGATTTACAGATCCAAGAGAGTGGGAAAATACGGAGAACTCTTCACGTTCTTCAAATTTCGTAGCATGTATACCCATCTCAGTGTGGGATATGGAGGGAAAGAAGCCGATGAACTTTACAAGCAACTGATCAATTCAGATGCGAACATCAGGCAATGAGTCTTACCCAAAATAAAAAATGATCCTAGGGTAACCAAAGTAGGAAATTTTATCAGAAAGACCTCCTTGGATGAATTACCACAACTCTTCTGCATTCTCCGATGAACTATGTCTCTTGTAGGTCCCAGACCACATCTCCCCAATGAAGTAAAAAATTATGAATCACGACAGAAGAGGCTTTTTAGTATCAAACCAGGGATCACAGGATATTCACAGATATTTGGGAGGACTGAACTCGACTTCGAAGAAGAAGCAAGATTGGATCTCTACTACATCCAAAATCGATCCATCTTTTTGGACATCTATATCGTATTTGCCACGTTTGGAGTAGTATTTAAAGGGAAGTAAATCTCCATCGTCATTCCGGCGTCAATGCGCAAGCTGCAGCCGAAATCTAATTGTTCCACAATTCTTTAATTGAAAATAAAGGAAAAGGATCCCGGATAATACCGAAATCCCTTAACATGAGCCGATAGAGGGAGTTGGACCCCCGACCTACAGCTTACACTCCCAACATTTGAATACGATACAAATGCAAGGAACTTGGGCTGTCGCTCTAACCAACTGAGCTACATCGGCAATTAAAAAGAAGTGGATCTTTCAAAAAAGAAAGACCCACATAACAAATATTAGCGGTCCAAGAAGGGATTCGAACCCCCGACCCTCGGAACAAATCCGATACTCTGGCCAGCTGAGCTACAAGGACCATAACACAACCATCATATAAATCCCCCCCCTCAAATCAAGACTTTTTACAAAGAAAATATATAAAATAATGACATTATCAGAAACCACGAAAAACATACAGGCTTTCATTAAGGCCAATCCCAAAGTCAGCGAGGTCGATCTGTGAACCCTGTCAGATTTTTATATTCAACTCATAGATTGCCTCGTAGAACATAACCATCTGTATTATATAGAAGACAAGCCCCTCATCTCCGATAAGGAATATGACGAACTTTTCGACTACTTAAAAAAGATCGAAGAAGCTCATCCTGAGATCATCACATCCAATAGTCCTACACAAGGATTAGTCTGACAGATAAGCGAAGGATTTGCTCAAGCAAAACATACCGCCAGATTGATGTCATTGGAGAATACCTACAATGCAAAAGACCTAGAAGAATGGGACGAAAGAATACATAGAACGATGGAACGTTTGAACGATGGAACTATGGATAAAGCTTCGATTACGTATACTATTGAACCTAAATTCGATGGACTCGGGATAGAATTGATCTATGAGAAAGGGCAGTTCAGACAAGCGATCACTCGTGGAGATGGATGGATCGGCGAAGACGTCACCATCAATTCCAAGACGATCAAAAATATCCCGCAGAGACTTAAGCAACCAATAACTATTTCCGTCAGATGAGAAATTTTGATGCCCAAATCCATCCGAAAAGAATTAAATAAAGAAAGAGAAGAAGAATGAGATTTACCATTTGCCAATACGAGAAACGCAGCAGCTGGAAGCATCAAATTATTAGATTCATGAGAGGTGGCAAGGAGATGACTTACTTGTTATATTTATGATATCCTTCAACCTTCAACCTACAACCTTCAACTTTCCACCCTATGACTTCCCGTATTCCCACGAGAGAAAACAGTCAAAAACATCCAAGACGTCATTAAAATTTGCGAAGACCCAGCGACCAAAGAAGAATTACAAAGGCAGGATATAGAGTTTGATGGCCTCGTGATCAAAGTACAGAACCCAGAACAACGCGAAGTTTTGGGCGTCACGGAACATCATCCTCGCCGAGCTGTGGCGTACAAATTTCCTGCTCAGCTTGCAGCCACGCAAATTCTTTCTGTCGATTTCCAAGTCGGAAGGACGTGAATTATCACACCTGTTGCAAACCTCGAGCCTGTGCAACTCAGCGGAGCCAAACTCCAGAGAGTCAGCCTGCATAACTTCGACTTTATCAAAGACAAAGATATTCATCTCCATGATCGGATTCGATTGCAAAGAAGTGGCGAAGTGATTCCCTACATCGTAAGCGTCATTAAAGAGCGTAGAGAAAAAATTGAAAATTGAAAATTAAAAATTGAAAATTTTATCTATCCCCCCAAAGTTTGTCCTTCCTGCAAAGAGCATGTGATCCAGAAAGACATGCATTATTACTGCATCAATCCTCATTGTCCTGAGAAGATGAAGCAGGAGATCCAGCACTTTGTGAGTAAAAATTGTATGGATATCGATGGCATCGGTGAAAGTGTAGTCGGGCTACTCGTAGATAATAAGATCATAGAAAACATCGCAGATATCTATAAACTCACAGATCATAAGCTGCAACTTCAGCTCTTAAAATTCCCCTGATTCGGCGATAAAAAAGTTTCTGAAATCGCCAAAGGAGTAGAGGAGTCCAAACATAAGGCACTACGAAGATTATTAAATGGACTGTGAATCCCTCACGTAGGGAAAAAATTGGCACAAGACATTGCAGAATGAATGACAAATGACAAATGACAAATGACAAATGGACAAGATATAAAAAACGTACTCACCGACGACAATTTTTTAAATTCTATCTATTGAATCTGAGAGAAAACATTAGACAACATTAAGAATTTCTTCCACGATAAGCATAATTTAAAGGTTTTAGAACAATTAGAAAAAGCAGGGGT
>CAIXFE010000074.1 GCA_903918675.1 uncultured bacterium | reverse complement strand
TGTTAATTTGAATTGGAAAGGAGATCTCGCTAGGTCAATCTATTTCAAAAAAGAATTCGAACGATTGATCCCTGGAGGGTACTATCCTAATGGCTGGAGAAATTCAGAATATTATTCAAAGATAGCTCAAAATCCTGAGTTATTCGATCAAATTATGGCTCTAGAGATGCCGGAGCTTCGTAAGCATGCCCTTAAGTCTATCAAGACTGATACTACTGTTGCCGTTTCTTGGGAGTATCTTTATTTATTATCAGATGTGATTTGCTTTGATCATATTATCGTCTCTGATTGTACAGATCAGAGAAAATGGTATGATAGACTCTTTGCTAAATCTCAGACAAAGGGTTTTGTTAATCCATCATTAAGCGTGATTGAATCAATTGTCAAAGGACATCGTTTTGATACTATTATTCCTTCTGCTTTGAAGGTTTGGGGTGATAAATGTATTGTCGTTGACACCAGTGCTGATGACTGGGGAGCAGAGAATTTGAGAATTGCATTAAAGAAATTATTCTAATATTATAAATAAACTTTAAAACTGGCTGTCTTAACTAGACAGCCTTTTACATTTTAAGAATAATTAGAATAAGAAAATTTATTTCATTATTTTTCCTAAATCTATAATTTGTACATG
This sequence comes from uncultured bacterium, assembly GCA_903918675.1. Taxonomy (GTDB): domain Bacteria; phylum Patescibacteriota; class Gracilibacteria; order Absconditabacterales; family Absconditicoccaceae; genus CAJBLF01. Next base: position 1,627 of record CAIXFE010000074.1, on the reverse strand, counting down.
CTCTAATTGATCAGTAAATCACTTATCATGACTAACAATAATCATGGCTCATTCGTACTTATTTAATGATGCAGCGATGACAGGAATATGACGGAAATTAATATGGTGAGTCGGCTCATCGAGGATGAGGAGATGCGGTTTTTGTAGTACAAATCTAGCATAGCAGAGGAGTCCTTTCTGTCATTCAGACATTGAACCAATAGTATTTTTGAGCACTTCGCCGGTCAGCAAAAATTGTGCAGCTACGCGATAAATATCTTGATCACTGGTATCTTTCGCTATCTCCAGTAAGTTGTCTCGCACGATCATGTCCATATCTAACGCATCGAAGTCTTGACTATAATAACCAACTTTTACCTTATTGTGGATCATCGCAATCTTTTCTTCTGGATGGGTCGTGTCTGGCTCTTTGATCAGGATGTCTGGTTTCTCTTTGTCTTCTACTTTATTGTAATACTCTTTCATAATATTTTCTTTATGCTGATGGATCATCATGAGCCTTTTTAGCAATGTAGACTTGCCAATTCCATTGGGTCAGACAAACATAATCCTATCATGCTTTTTGAGCTCTAGAGGAAGTTTGTAGGTCTTGACTTGGTGCTCGCTATTCATTAAGCCGACTTGGTTAATCGTTACAATAGGTCCGACGAAATTTTCAAAGGGAATGAAAAACTCTTTGATCGTCTTGTCTTCTCTTCTGACTTCCACCTTATTTTCTTCTGCTTCTTCGACTTCATCTCTCATCTTGCTTGCGAGTTTGCGCATCTTACCTCACTTATTGGAGAAGAAGTTAATCTTTTCCTTAGCGTCGGCGATCTGCTTCTCGGCTCTGGCATTCTGCATATTTTCTTTCTCTATCTGTGCTGCAATTTGTTCGACGACATCATAATAATCGCCTCGATATTGTTCTACTTTGCAGGTTCATTTATTTAAGTACAAGACGCCATCGGTAAAGAGATTAAGAAAATCGGCATCATGACTAATAACTACGACGGTCTTGTCGTATGCCAACAAAAAACTTATCAGATCTCCAATTCCTTCCGCATCAAGATTATTTGTTGGTTCGTCAAGAAGGAGGATATCGGGATGCTGGATCAGGGCGTAGGCAAGCAATAATCTCGCCTGTTGTCAGCCAGAAAATTCTTTGATAGGTTTGTTGAGCGGTGCGTTAAAGTTCACGACTTTGAGGACTTCAGCGATCTTTCTATCGAGTTGATAATCCTTCTCCGCGAAGGCGGTCTGGAAAAATTCATTGATCGTTAGATGCAGCTGATCTCTCGGGATGACCTGTCTCGCTACGGCAATCGTGTTGCCATCGACGATATTGATCTTACCAGATTGCGGGGTAAGTTCACCCAGGATCATCTTGAAGATGGTAGTTTTGCCCGAGCCATTCTGGCCCATGATGGTGATCTTGGTATTTGCACGAAGCGAAAAACTCGTCTCCTTGAGGATAGGATGTTTACCGTCGTTGTATGCGAAAGACACATCATCAAAACGCATAATTACTTGATTTTCATTGCTAGCCATTTTTAAGACAAAAAAAAATTAATAAAATTTCTGACTTGGATATCGTGAGTATAGTTATTCGAAGGCTGGATTCAAGTCGGGGTTAGAATTGGATCAT
>CAIXFE010000073.1 GCA_903918675.1 uncultured bacterium | reverse complement strand
TCTTCTATACTTTGCTGGACATACAAAGTGATAGAGAAGCAAACTTACATTATGTTCTTTTGTAATATGTAGCTCGTTTTTCATACCTACCTTATAGTCATTGCTACACGCGAAGCAAGCTTCGCGGAAAATCTAGATTATTATGAATATACTCTAATATGTTTTCTGGAGACGATTTACAATACAATAATATAAATAAATATTTTCTAACTTCCTTCAATAGAGGTCATCCGAGTTCAGATTTTATAGCAAAGATTTTTTCGAGTAACTTCATATTATCACAAAACCAACCATAAAACGGTTCGACAGAACTACGCAAACAAAATTCATTATGTATCCATTGTTCAATCTTGGATTCTGATTCCTTCTTCAATATCTTCTCCAATTGCTCTTTTTTTTCCTCTACTTCCAGTTTTACAGAAACATCTGCTGGCATGGCTTGCAGTTCTTCAATATCTTTTTGCAGCTTGTTGATATTATCGTTGAGGTTACCCATAATACAAAAGAGGTAAAACAGTATAAATAAGTATATTCAGAATTGGAAAAATTGCAAAAAAATTAGAGGTTGTTTTTGTCCCCTTAATTCTGATGAAACTCTACTTTGTCTTTATGTTCATCCCCCAAAAAGCCTTCTTCACTTAAAAGCTTAAGTTAAGGGGAAGGGGCGAATAACTCAATTTTTAATTATTAATTTTTAATTCTTCGATTACAGCGATGCCTCTATCAACGCCAAAAACATAGGATGGGGTTTCTGTAATCTTGATTTAAATTCTGGATGCGCCTGTGTGGCGATATAACAAGGATGGTCAGCCAACTCGATGAATTCAACTAAACTGCCGTCAGGAGACGTTCATGAAAAGACCATTCAGTTTTTCTGTAAAATCTCATGATAGTTAGGATTGACTTCATATCTATGCCTATGCCTTTCCAAGACAGATTCTTGTCCATACAGATCATACATTTTGGTTCCTCTTTTCAAAAAAGCTTCATAATTACCCAATCTCATAGTCCCTCCCTTATGGGTGATCGTCCTTTGATTTTCCATAAAATCGATAACAGGATTGGGAGTAGCCTCATCAAACTCTGTAGAGTGTGCATCTTTGAGCCCACAGACATGTCTCGCGAAAGCGATGGTAGCGATCTGCAATCCTAGACAGAGACCCAGATAAGGAATCTTATTTCTTCTCGCGTAATCGGCGACATTGATCATTCCTTCTATTCCTCTATCCCCAAATCCTCCAGGGACTAAGATCCCTTGAATATTTTTTTCACGCAAAAACTTCTGAAGCACGTCTTCTCGATCATCACAATTCAAAACTTCTGTATTCAATCGATGAATATTTACCTTGGCTTTATAGGCTGCTCAAGCATGTTTCAAAGCTTCTACGACACTGATGTACGAATCATCAAGTTTGGTATATTTCCCTGCGATAGCGATATTGACCTCACGCTCAGGATGCAAAATGGCATCGACACATTTGTTCCACTCAGTAAGATCACAATTTGCCGGTGTTCACCAAAATCTTTCATGGATAATATTGTGCAAATTTTGCTCATAGAAAGCTTGGGGCACACTGTAAATACTTTTTTGATCCAAGGCCTCTATGATACGGTCATCCTCCAAATCTGAGAACATAGCAATCTTTCTCTTCACATCATCAGGCAAAGATTCCGTAGTTCTACACACCAAGATGCTGGCATGGATTCACAATTCTCTCAACTTCACAACGGAATGCTGTAAGGCCTTACTCTTCATCTCTCCAGAAGTAGAGACGTGAAGAAGGGGTACTACATGGACAAAAAGGACATTATCTCTTCCGAGTTCCAACCTCAGTTGCCTCAATGCTTCTATAAAATGAGGTGCCTCAATATCTCAGACCGTTCCTCATATTTCCAAAATGGAGACATCTCTTTCATCGGAGACTTCCAGAATTCTATCTTTCACTTCATTAGTTACATGAGGTATGACCTGGACTGTCTTGCCCAGATATTTTCCTTCTCTTTCCTTCTGGATGACAGAGAGATAAATTTGCCCAGTAGTTATGCTACTTGCCTTAGTAAGTTCTTCATCGATAAATCTTTCGTAGTGGCCAAGATCCAGATCGGTTTCAAATCCATCTTTGGTCACAAACGTCTCTCCATGTTCAAAGGGCGACATGGTCCCGGCATCTATCTGGAGATAAGGATCCATTTTGGTCATCGTGACGGAGTGCCCAGATGATTTCATCAACCTTCCGATAGAGGCGGCAGTGATCCCCTTGCCCAATCAGGACATGACTCCACCAGTGACGACGATCAATTTCATAGGAAAATATATTAGAGAGTAAAACGGATGTCTCCAGAAAAAAAATGAATGTATCCTTTTACCTTGTTTTTACAAGAAAATCTTGGACGAAATTATCCAAAGATCCCGCACAGAGGCAATTCAGCAGTCCAAGTGACGGAAACCGAGCGTATGCATAGGGAGGAAAAACACATAATCTGAATGGTACGAAAAATGTTTGAATCGCATTCACGAATGGCTATAATCCAAGGTAAGGATAGATACTTTATCTAATCATTTGATCATCATGAAACTTTATCTTTTCGGTTGAGCAGAAATCACTTCAAACGATGTCCCAGCGGAGCTT
>CAIXFE010000072.1 GCA_903918675.1 uncultured bacterium | reverse complement strand
CTAACTGATCTAATATTTCTATAGCAGAGATATCATCTATATTGATGATTGCACCAAGCGCCTGTGCTTTCTCGTATCGCTCTAATGGAGTAGTATTGGATGAAAACATAATATCTTCTCATCAGATACCAATATACTCGGCAAGAGTTAGTTCGGCCAGCGAGCTACAATCCAGACCACATCATTCTTCGTGTAATAGTTGCATAATCTTTGGATTTGGCAGTGCTTTGACAGCGAAATATTCTTTAAATCCAGGTAAAATACTAAATGCTTTATTTAGATTCTGGATGTTTTTTCTGATACCTTGCTCATCGTAGAGATAAAAAGGAGTAGGATATGTACTCACTATTTGTCTGATATATGTTAGGTCAAAAGGCAATTCTTTCATGATAGTAAATGAAAATATAAAAGAGTATATTATTGTACGAATAACGCATCGTGGAGTTTTTGATAAAGTATTTGTCCATCATCTTCTGGGACGAAAAGAGTGAGATTGGTATCGAGATCTGATTTTGAGATAGCATGGATACGATATCATGACATGGTACCAAAGATAATCGACAAAAGTTGACCATCTTTTCCTATGTCTTTACCTACGATAGAAATTTTGGCAACTGAAGGTGAGAACAATATTTTTGCCCCATTATGATGGAGATCATGAAATCTTGCTTCTACTGATGGTGTTAGATCTTTTCTTTGGATACTGAAGGTAAATGAAGTCTCACTAGAAGATCAAGAATCGAAAGAAATATGTTCTTCTTTCAAAAGCTGAGTAATGCCATGAATATATCCCACTTCTCCAACCATATCTGGATCCTGGACGGTGATAAGTAACTGCTGAGTATTGAGATTGATTGATCTTACTCCAGCAGGCACTTCTTGATCTGAGATACAAGTACCAAACCCTTCTGGTTTGTTAATATCTTTTATCCATATAGGGATGTTTTTTTTCTGTGCAGGGATTGCAGCACTAGGATGAAGAAATTCTGCTCCAGAAGAGGCTATTTCTACCCCTTCGGTAAAGGTAAGCACTGGTTGAAATACTGGGTGAGTAATCTTTCTTGGATCTCATGAAAAGACTGCAGATTCTTTCCAAACTTCTACCACGTCAGCTGGAAGTGCCGATGCTAATCAAGTAGCTACATAATCTGATCCACTGCGACCAAGCAATTGTACCTCATTATTTTTCGTCCCTCAAGCATAACCAGTCATCACAGGAATTGTAGTATCAAAATTAATATATTCCGTAAAAAATGATTGGACACTTTCTTGAGTAGCGACGAAATCGATACGATCATGCAAAGGGTCTCCTCCTAGAGTCTTGATAAGCAATGAAGAATAAATCATCTCTGACGCAAAGTGAGAGCCCCTGATGGCCTCTGTCATAAGAAGTGCAGAGAGGATTTCTCAGACGTACCATATTCTTGCCTGGATTCTCCCCTCCATGATATATTGGCGATGGGTAAGTACTTCTTGATCCTGTGGAGTAGTTTCCATATCTGTAATAGTCGCGAAACTCTGATGAATACTATTAAGTTTCTGTGCATCATCTACGAGGCTGGTAAATATTGGCTCAAACTGATCCCATCGAATCTGGTCAAAAAGACTAATACGATTGCTTCCTTGCTGAGATAGAAGAAATCTAAGCGCATCAGCATGCTTCCTTTTTAACTCCATCAATATATCCGCTGCTTCACTGGGAGTAGTAGAATATTTTCTGAGTAGTCAGGTCACTCAAGCCATCGCAGAAACTACGACAACGATCTCGCTTTGATATTTTTCTTTATCGGATATGATGATATTTGCTGCTTGCTGGATAATCGGTCCTGTTGCCAGTGAACTTCATCCGAATTTTAATACTTTTCTCATGATATGTTTTTACATTATAAAAAAACTCCTATCGTAAATTAGATAGAAGGAAGTCTTTTTTTCTTGTATATTTGAGAAAAACCTTCTATCGCAGAGATAGCTTCTTCTTAAGGTTTTTGCTAAGTAATACAGGGAAAAGCATT
>CAIXFE010000071.1 GCA_903918675.1 uncultured bacterium | reverse complement strand
GGCAACCATATGTTTGATCTTAGTTTCCAATTCAGAGACTCTTTGCTGAAGCATAAAGATGACCTTATTTTTCTCTTCTACCATCTTCTCCTTTTCTTTGAAGATCAAGAAAAATTTTTCGATTTTCTGATCGATAGCATCTTCAAATCATTTATTGGTACTCAGATTTGTATTTGCGCTTTGGCTTGGTGCGGTGTTGCTGCTCTGGCTTACGATCTCAGAATTGAGCTCTTGGCGAAGTGAAGAGAACTCTTGTTGTAAGGATAAAATTTCTTCTTTGGCCAAGATGACCTTGTTGGCGATCTTCTTGTATGAAAGCTTTCAGCTCTTGATATATCTGTCTACGGTCCTTGTAGAGATATTTAAAGTTTTGGCTGCGACTTCTCTGGTTACATTGTACGTTTTGCTCATGATCAAAAGAATGATGAAATGATAAAATGATGAAGTGATGAAGAATAGTTAACAGATAACAGTTAATAGATAACAGCGTAGGTGTTTTGTATATCTCCAGGCTTTCTCCTAAACAATTAGGAAATACAAGGAGACTATGCGGTCGCTTCTTGTGTTGAGAAGATTGTTTTTTATATTATTTTTTTGATGATAAGATGGACAAAGGTAACGATAAGTGAGAGGATGAACACTTGGCTCAGCGTTCATAATGTGATTACGATCCCGATATCGGCGTAATTGACACCTTGTTCGAAGACATATAAGAGCAGTACATTGATGATAAGGCCTGATATTCCCAGGGTAAGATACTTGATAGGGAGGGTCAATGCCTTGAGAATGCTTCTCAGGAGCGAATTTACGATCCAGAATCCACATCATAAGGCTAAGAAGATCACTAAGGTGTCCTTGTATGTCGAGGTCACTCTAAATCATAATTCAGGGACATGGTTTGCGATGACATACAAAAGAAGCGCGTTGATGACGATAGTAATGACCAGGTGTTTGATGATTTTCATCGTCATGATCTTTTATATAAAAGCTTTTGTTTGGGCCATAGAGCGGTAGGTATTTTTCGCTTGGTGGTTCCGTGTATACCGCAGCGCCAAAATTCCATATTTTTTGGTGCTTGTCTATTGTGAAATAGGCGTGCGGTACGAGCAAATACAGTCGGTGTAAGGCTCGCATTCTTGGTGCAAATCGATCCTGGTGGTTCGGTTTGTGCCCCCGTGTATAGTAACTTGTCCATTCTTTTCAAGTCTATCCCGTTTCTTTTAGTTGACTTTTTGACATTTTTTCATCATTTTTGTCGAAAACTTGTCAAGTCTTGTCTCATATAGGTGGTAGGTTGAGAGTTGAAGATAGTAGGTAGAATGAGCTATTTATAGATTAATCGTCTAAGAGATCGTCAAATACATCTTTCTGTCCATCTTTCAGATACTCATGGATGGCATTTCTGGCTGCCATAATTGCGATCACTGCTGCCCTCTTTCTTTTGGCTGAGACTTCGAACCCTTTCTCTTGCATCGTCTTATGAGTCCGGGTGAGAACGTCCTGGATATCTGCACCTTTGATAAATTCTGCGAGGAAACTTGCGGCTGCTGTAGTGATCGTAGAACAACTCCCATCAAAACTATACTCC
>CAIXFE010000070.1 GCA_903918675.1 uncultured bacterium | reverse complement strand
TTGGTTTTTATTTTATATTTTTTCTTTCTGTTAACGACCTATAGCCTGGATTCACTCCAGCTCACTGTGACTTCAGAAATCGCGAAAAATGCGCAATTTTCACAGTATAGGAGTTATAATTATTTACCGACAATTGTCAAGAGAAGTGATTAGTAAATGAGGCAAAACAGGGACCAGGGGTGCAAGCAAGAAATAGTAGTCGCGGACTGTGTTCTCCGCTACGTGAATGTTGATCGAAAAAGACAATGAAGCCCCTCCGGCCAAACCAGGCCATCCGAAGAAAAAAATCAGAAGATAAAATTTAAAAATACACAAAATTTGGATTACGGAAAATAATTTCTAAAATAAAAAAATGAACAAAGAATTTCATCTTCGTCCATTTAGTTATTAGTCATTGGTGTATTGATTATTCGTGTATCGTTTTTAAATTCTTGAATTTTGAAATTCAAAATTAGGTATCATTATAGATTCCGGCTGCAAGTTCGTGACGCCGGAATGACGATTAATGTACATATCCTTGGTCACTCGCTCTCTTGAGCATGATCATTACAAATCATCTTACCTCTTTCATATAGGGGTCAGTGATGTCGAACATGACGCCTGCAGTTTTCAATGCTTGCAAATGTGCTTGATAATAGGGAGCATATCCATTATGAAGATTGCCCCATATCATCCTAGAAAGCACGGTCCCAAACTGAGCTCTCGTGAGTTCGTCTCCTGGATTAAATACAGTATCAGGAGTGCCATCGGATTTCAATCCCATGAGTCCTAGCTGACAAGAAAGTTTTATATACGTTTTCATCTCATTACTTTGATGAGCAATATCGGTGAAATTACATTGTCTAGAAGTATCTGGCGTGCGTCATGCAACTCTGATCGCAAAGTTTACCATCATCTTGGCCATGTGCGACCTCAATAAATTTCCATACATATCTGCTTGTTGAATTGTAGACTTCGTCGTGATGTTGTAACAAAATGCCCGCTGATATGCAGTGTTAAGTTCCGCAGAATACGGAGATCCTACGATGCTTCCTCCTACAGGCACGCATACTCCGGACAACCGAGATCCACCTCAGATATTTATTCATCCACTAAGATTTCCTCAAGAGAGATTACTTCATGAATTATTATTTCATCCACCTCAACCTCATCATCCACCGCCACCTCAACCACCTCCTCATCAATTATTATTTCATCATCCATTATTGGTGCTGAGCGTGATGCTATCATAATAAGTATTGCCATCGGCAAATGCTAAAATAATATTTTTAATCCCATCCCCATTGGTAAGGAAAAAAGGGACAGTCCGCACGGTATTGATCACTCCACTGAGAGTGCCTGTCACAGGGCTCCATATTCCCGGACCAGAAATCTGATAGTCCCAGTTGAGTTTGTCTTGTCTGATGGAGATACTCGCTCCCGTCGTGGTAGTAGCGGTACCAGTAAATAATCATCAGGTGATAATATTATTATTGCTACCATTCCAGAGGTAGATAAGATTTTGTCAGAGGACTTGCGTATTGACGATATGATTATCATTGGACGCATTGTCTAGATAGATGCCATTGCTATTAGTGACGAAGTTAAATGTATTATTTGTAGAGTGTGTGAGATAGGTGCCGTAAGCATTGCCTTTTACGTCAGTGCCACCAAAGGTATTGAGCGCACCATAGTCCATAGTGATGCCATGGAAACTATTCCCAGAAAAATATCCACCAGAGAAATTATTGCCAGTAGAATTATAAAGATACAATCACTCTGATGCATTGGACTGATAGGTATTTGTAAAAAAGTTTGCACTGGATCAGAGATCAAGATACAATCCCTTTGCTCATCCTACGATAGTGTTATCAGAAATTACGTTTCCACTAGAGCTGAGCATATGGATCCCTTTATCGGTGGAAGCTGTGATATCGTTGTGGATCACCGTATTATTATTTGATCAGATCTGGAAAGACATTCCATTTTTATTTGCATGCAGGTGATTGGAGCTGATAGTATTGTAAGCAGCATTAGAAAGAAAAATCCCCACATCGTTATTGTTTTGTATCACGTTACCTGAGATCAGACTGCCTGTTGTGCTTAGCAAAGAAATAGCACTGAGTGTAGTATGTTCTATCTGAGTGTCTTGGATAGTGATATTATGATTGATCGTTCAGCCAGCAGTGTATGCAAGGATTCCATATTGAGAATTGAGATTTGCATTGATGGAAATTCCGTCGATCCAGATATTATTTTTTTCATAGAGGGAAATATATTTCCCATTTTGGAAACTCAAAATCGCTGTGCCACTATTTACAAGAGTAATACAATCACCAGAAAGCTGGATGGCATTGCTTATAAGATAAGTCCCTTGAGCAAAGACATAGATAGTATTTCCTGTAAGATCACCTCCGATAAAAGTAGGTGTCAAATAGCTCACACTCATCAGATTGGCATCGCAAGTAGCAGGCGTATAATTCCCTGTATAATATGCATCATCAGCGAGCGCTTGAGAAGCCACACCCAAGAAAATCACCGCGATCAATGCAATGAACGGAAGTGATAGAAAATTCTTAAATGAAAATGTTTTCATGAGAAGGATATTTAGCAGAATAAAGGGCATAAATAATCGTATAATTTTATAACAAAACGGACGAGAATGTCAAGCTGACTTTGAGACTTTTAATAAGTAGCCAATTAGCCCTTCGCTCCCGGGTGGCAAGTGATTAAATTGCAGGCAAGGAGCTAATTATTTATACTTGCCACCCGGGTGGTAAGTGGCCATTAAAAAAAAACTAGACACGATGGGCATCTAGCTTTTTCCAATGTTGAATTTTGAATGTTGAATTTTGAATGGCGGAGTTTTTTTTATATAAAAGAACACCACCATTAAACATTAAGCATTATGCATTAAGCATTATTTCTTATACACATCCAATGCTTTGGTGAAATCACTCGCACCTGGAGGTAAGTTACTTCGGAGACTTGGACTGTATTCTATCAATACTGCCGCGCCATTAAATATTTCATTTCTTCTTTCTATCATGGTAGCAGAGTCGGTAGGACTGCCAGAGATAAACCGATGATTGAGATGAGACCTTTTTGTCTTTACCAGATTATCTATTCCATCACCGATCAATACTCCTTTGACATCCAATCATCCATTAGGACATCGTGGAGTATTGATATTGGTATTGGTGACATTATCATCTGATCCAAATCAGAGATCCGTCACGAAGATACCTTGTACCGTTTGATTAGTTGCACATCTTTGCGCAGCATCGGTAGGCTCATCAAATTTTATCATACCATTCTTTACCAAGAACATTCCATTGGTATTCGTTATAGATCCCTTGATGACAAGATTCGCTCCGTCGATAATCATAGTAAACGGAGTCGTGAAGTCAGACCGATCACTATTCTTCAGCACTATTTCTCCGTTCCCTTTGAAGACAAAGATATTTTGACTTGGAACTTTAGATACGGCGATTGCTCAGTTGTTTATGGTTTTTACGTAGATGGCGAGTTTCTCATACTTATTTATGAAGCTGCCCATCATAGTTTTTACTGCGGAACCTCCGTCATAGGCATTTGCATTCAAGACGGTGATCTTATTCAAGTCGGTACTCTGAACGATATCATGACCGAATATATCTTTGTATCCCCCCAAATTAATTGTCGTAGATTTAGGTGTAAGTCCGAAAGAACTCTTCTGCGCGAGATAAGGCTTCGTGACTGCGAAATCTACTTCACAGACTCTATCAATAGGAGTGCCTGGTTTAGAATGACCATTATTATCTATACAATAGTTGTATGTGACCTGATACAATGCGAGATTATATTCTCCATAAGTTTTCTCACTATCTGGATTCCCATCATTCAAGATGTCCCCATTCATCGTGATATAATACCTGCCAAATGGATTCTGCAGAGACCAGATATTATTTGTGAATCTCTGATTGTAGAAATAATCAAAGAGTGGCAAAGGATCCCCGAATGATCCATTTGTAGTCCACATGTCAGTATTACAAGGCAGCGTAATGGTCTTATCTCCATGTGAATTTACGGTAAGCGCATAAGATTCGTCATATCCTGCGGATTCGGGATGTGATCCATTAAACAATCTAAATTGACACATCAATGAACTCTTGAGTATCTTCCCTTGAGAATTTGAATTGGAACATGACGTAGTAAGATTGTTTGCTCCTTCGACATTTCGCCGGAAAGGAAGCAACTCATTTTCTTGGACAGAAATATTGTTATTATTTACACTGAAGCATGCAGCCATTGGTGGTGATTCATTATTTCCTTTCTTCTCGATATCGCAGTCATGACAATAATATCAGTCATTCGCATAGTGTCCAGCAGAGACAGTTCACTGCTCATCTAAATAATTATGGATGGTCGCATCATTAGTTCCGAGATCACATTTCTCCCATTCACCTATCACACCGTCTCCACAGTAGTTTCCAAATCATTGATCTACAATGATCTTTTGCTGACATGCAGAGTTGGTAGTAGTGTCGACGTAACATGTTGCAGTCCTATTTTGTGGTACGGATGATTCACTATAATGACAAGTGGCATTCAAGAAAGAGACATTATTTCCCGTTCGAAATTCTCCATTTCCACAATCGATGACAATCGAAGATGCAACGGATGCCGCCTCGCATTTAAATGCTGCATGTCAGTTGTATCTATTTGTGTTATCGTCCAATTGTGCAAGGATGACGCCTCCATCATAAGATGTGAGACTCTGACATTGATTACTATAAGGAGTAGGTGCGATGACATTGAAACTTGCCATTGCTTGTCCTGTTTTAGTTACGCCATTAAAAATGTACGTAAGATTTGCTACGTTGGTATAACTCGTCACACATGCTGGGCTATTTGCTATCTGACCATTGAGATACAGTGTCGCAGATTGTCAGACGGGGAGCGGATTATTGAGCATCCACAGATAAGGATTGCTGTTGGTTGTCAAGGTCATGGGAACGGTAGAAGACCAAGTATTATTCAAAACTAAACATGCTGGATTGGGTCGGAGGTCTCAGAGTGTGATCGTGGTTGGGACATACGGTCCGTTGTTTGTTAATGTCACGGTAAAGTTTACAGTGTCTCCAGTATGAAAGGTACTAGCATTTACGGTCTTCGTGATCGTCATATTGGTATCTGGAGTGAAACAATTGAATGATGCATGGGCATAGATTTCTGGATTCTCTGTAGAATGGATAAACCCTCGATTTTCAGTGTCATTACAAACACCATATCCCAATAATCTTCACGTGATGATCAAGTATCCCGTTTGTCCTGCAGCCAGATCAAAACCGGAATACGTTACAGAGATATTTGGTCAGAACATTCCTGTCCCCCAAGTAAATCCTGGCTGAACTCCATAAAGATGACTGCTGACATAGCTCAATGAAGTAGGCAACAAATCAGAGAGAATTACATTATGCGCTGTTCCACTTCAGATATTTGCGAACGAGATCATCCATCCTATGAGATCTCATGATTGATATGCAATGTTGTTGATCAAGGTTTTCTGGATCGTTAGAATTGGTTGTGGATTATTTACATATATTGTCACAGGACAGATTGCAGGAGTTGTCCCAGCCGCTCAAGTAACGATGAGTGTATAGGTTGTAGTCGTTGTCGGATTGACAGAAATATTTGGGTTACTCCAGTTTGGATAAATGAAATTCAGTCCCGCAATAGTCGGAGTAATACTTGCAATCACGCCGTTAGTATATGATCAGCTAAGTATGGCAGTTTGTCCCGAAATAATATTTGACGTGCTTGTAGTCAACGAACAGGTAGGCGGAATATTATTTATGACATGAAGTACTCATGTACAGGTAGCAGAATCATAAAGATTATTTACGGTCATCGTGAAGATATAATTTCCCACTTGTGTAGGTTGTATCGCTGTAGAGCCATTGTATTGGTTCGCATTGACGATAAATGGCCATGATCCGATCAGTGAAGGAGTGACGTTAATAAACGTTTGATAAAAATTACCACCTACGACATTCCATCCTATAGTTACGTTTTGTCAGATAAATACTGGGTTTGGTGTCGCTGTGATCGTGCATTGTAAGGTGTGGGGGTGAGTGACATAGACCGTTGCATTACAGGTCACAGGAGTAGTGCCGGGCGCTCAATGGACAGTAAATCCATAGCTCGTATTTACTACAGGACTGACATGAAAAGATCCAATGACATTGGGAGCGATAGTACCCACTGGGATATTGTTAAGGTTACTTATGGAGATCGCATTCTGTGAACTGAAATTGAGTACCGCAGTCTGTCCCGCTATGATAGTTTGTGTAATAGGAGTAAGGCTACAAGTAGGTTGTTGAAGCGCTACAAGCTGACAAGAGCTGTTACAGATATATCCAGCGGGGACGCCATCAGTCCCATCACATTCTTCAGCAGGAAGATTGTTACCAGTAATAGATCGAAAGAGCATCTGCCCACCGACTACGATTCCCTTTCTACCATCAGTAGAATTTCCACCTAGCTTATTTGGGTTATCTTGTATACCATCTCCACATTTTGCGACATAGAAATTTTGACATTCATGTTCTTGTGCTTCACCATAATATGTATCTGGCGGAAAGGCCGATTCTGATCAGGCATTATTATAAAGATCTAGATAGGTAAGTGTGTAACTACCCGCAGTTTTCCATATAGAGACTTGTCTTCTATGAAGCTCATGCACAATCTGCGTGGCTATACTTGTTCTACTTGGGTTCGGAGATGGTAATACTGCATAAGTAGGATTATCCTGTTTGTATGATATGACACCACCTATTGAAGTAGATCAGAAATGAGTCGTGCCAGGTCTCCCATTGGACTTATAGGTGAAGGTAGGAAGTAATCATCAGAGCGTATTAGCACCCAAGGCATCTCAAAGTACTCCATAAGGATTGTATATCAGCATGCGTGAAGAGTCCAATATCTCTCGAGATGATGCAGTAGTCCCTGGGATCAGCGCATCATACGCCCTGAAGTTTTGTCCCTCATATAGTGCATGACGGAATACTACACTACAGTCCGAAGCAGGACTATTAATAATAGTTTGCCCAGGGATACCTCCAAGTGTGACTATTCAGCCAAAAGTGACCAGGGGAGCGAGTCATCATATCATCATTATGAGGAAACTTAGGTGCTTTCTGTTACTCATTGTGGTAAATTAATTATTTAAAAATAAGCTTTATTATTCAATATTTGCAATGGTGCCACTAGAATCTCCAACACCATCAATCCCAGCTTGGGTTGTAGATGTATCTTGGGCTTCAGGCAACGGCGTCCCTATTCTCTCTGTGGGTACGATACCAGCATTTATGCCTAATGTTTCTGCATAAGATCCTACCTTCATTGCGCTAGAAAGATTTCTACCGGCGATCGTTGTGGAAGAAGAGAGCTTCTGGATAGGAGTTCCTTCTGCAGTATAACCACCATAGGTGCCATTATTATTGATGATGACATTCAGTTTCGTAGCGGTGATGGAGTCGATCTGTAGACCAATCGATTCATTTGCACATTGCCCTGCTAGATAAAACATACATGAAGATTTTATAGATATTTTCTGTCAATTGTCAAGGAAGATTTCTTTTCAAGAACTAGAAAGTGCAGATTTTAATTGGCCTGTTGTAAGTTTGATCGCCGTCTTGTTTTCTATCGCTGCGATGAGTATATCCATCTCGTATTTATTTTTCTCTAAGTTGTCGGTAAACCATGTCCTTGCTTCAGATGCGTTGGTCGTGATCTCGACGGGTTCTCCCTGACAAGACGTTTCGCCGATACCAGTCATAGAAAATCTCTGATTTGTATTCTTTGCATCCAATCCTGGTCTGTAGAATGCAGTATATCAGATCAGATTATTTTTCACGCTTGGATCAGCATCGAATTTCTGACTTCCGTATTCTTTGAGGATTGCTGTCCTATCGGCAAGTAATTCAGTCTGAAGCGCTGAATTTAATTTGACTTCAGAAGGACCATAGAGTGTCGTAAAATAATTCAATCTTGGTGCGACGATCGCAGAAAGTGTCTTACCTGGATATTCAGCTTGGAATGCAAAGATAGTTTTGAGTTCATCGAGTACCCATGCCTTCGTCATCATACTTTTATCTTTGTCCGTCAGTATCGTAAGTAATTCTTTGAAGTCTGCTCATCCGAGCATAGTGCTATCTTCCAACTCTGTGATACTTTCTGTGATTTCCACATCGCTGATAAGTTTATCTGCAACATCAGTCACATCTACATTAGAGATATAGGTCATGAACTTAAGATATGCGTCTTTGCTTTTGTAGCTTGTTTTCTCTCGCTCTAGATCGTATAATTTCGTTTCGAGTTTTGTAACTGTTTTTTGCGCTTCGTTCATTTCACTAAATGAAGTATCTGCAATATCGAAAAACTTATTTGTTACTGAGAAAGGATATTCAGTGGTGATGAAATTATTTGTATCTGCGTAATCTATCACATCACTTAAATCATTGTAATTGATATCGAGTTTAGTTGCCGGTGTGGCAAGATGAGTAAGTGTATACGTTTTCCCATCTTTAGATTTCTCTATATTTAAAGTACCAGTAGTGAGTTTCGTTCCGATCAATTTATCGGTATCGACAATAGTTATACCTGTAATGTTCGGATTTTGAAGTGTCCCATCAGTAGCGAAAAATTGCAAAGTATTTGTCTGAGCTTCGACAAGTTTCGCTCCTGTCTTATCATCGACTCTCTTGACGAAAGCATCAGTGACTGCCTTGATGGCAGCATAATCTAGTGCTTTATATGAACCAGCTATTTCTGTAAAGGTGACCGATTTTTTTGGTGTGCCGGTATGATTTAAGAAATCAGTATCACTAGATCAGATCCTTTTAGTATTTGTCGTACTTTCTCCTCCCAGTATCAAGAAGCATCTTTTGCCTTCGCCATCAGCTTGAGTATATGCTGTCATCTTGCCGACATCACCAAGCGTTAGCGTTTTCTTATCAGCAGAGATTTTGATATTATCTAGTACGGCATCTCTAATTTTCGCACGGACATCGATGATATCTGTGATGGCATTCACTGCAGAGCCGTTGTACTTAAGATATAAGTATCCGTTTGCATCTGTTCCTGTTTCCAAGACATCTGTTTCTGGATCAGTTTTTTTGGTTCCATCTGCATTTTTTACTTTGCCGAAATTATAGATCGCTTTGATATAATCTGCATACGCAGTGAGACGTTCTTTAGGATCTTTTATCTCAGTGAAATCAGGCGTAAATGTATCCTTCTTCTCATCTATAGCTCCCGTACCGATCAATGACGCATCCAATTTTTTCTGTCCAGCAACATTGATGTAATCATTCCTTCGATGAGTAATACCCAAAGAAATTAATTTCGTGGCTGCAGACAATTTAAGTGTTTTCAATCCAGTCTTAAATGCATCCCGAGACTTCAATGATTTCACGATCTCTCTAAAGTTGAGTCCCATCTTAAGACCTACGCCGACACTAGAGATCTGTGTCGTGCCAGCCATGTTTTCGTACATAGACTCTCTCCATTCGTTAGTCAATCCATCCTCAAAGACATTCAGAATTTCTTTTGTCGCCGCCACCTTATCAGTCGCGCCAGCTGCAATAGCTTTGAATATGCCCATAGCATCAAAATATGCCGCAAGCTGTTTGATATCAGTCTCCAGGAACGTATCGTTATTTTCCATAAATTCAGCCATTAAATTATTTTTTTCTTTAGTGGAAGTACTCAATGATTTGTAGAGAGTATCTTTTCTAGCGAGAAGAAATTTTTCTATGCTGTTTTTATCGGCGACATCACTGGCTTTCGCCGCAGTCAATCAAGTCTCAGCATCTTTACCTGAAAGATCAAACAATATGGAAGTGACGGAATTATATTGCCTATACATTTGTTCGATAGCAGCCTTTTTGTCGCTTTGATACAGAAGACCTCATTCGACGCCCGCTTTCACATTCCCTGTAAAATCTTTGAGTTTGAGTTTTTTTAACTCTGACATATCATTGAGTTTCAGATTTTTGGATTTGAAGTCTCATTTATATCCTACAGCTAATGCTCAAGATAGGCCATAATGCACTCCTAGATAGTGTGCACTTGATAGATCATCCAAGCTGCTGGTAACGATAGAGGGATAATTGAATTGATGAGTGTATGTTCCTCCGACATCGATAGCGATTCATGTCATCGCGCCTACTGTGGCACTGAAATCAGCATTCCCAGAATATTTATTTTTGAGATTTTTGGTCATGTCTTCCTTCCCCCAGGTGAGCATAAGTCAGGCGGTAGGTTTATCAAATGAGAGATCTGCAATCACTCCCACTCCCAGAAGATCTTTTGCGAAACTATTTGTGAGTTCGTGTTCTTGTCTCTTGGTATCTCGTGATTTACTGATTCATAATGCGGTGAGTTTTCATGCATCATTGAGCGTCGCTGAGATATTCACTCCATTGAGCAACGACATGATTCCTCTCCTCATATACAAAATACCATCATCACCATTTGCATCTATAAAATCTTTAACAACAGGATTCGTATCTTTGGCATCTATGATGGTTTTATCTATTGCAGCGTCTTTTTCATATTGGCTCAGATATGGTTTACTTTCGACATCCTTTGTCCCGTCTGTAGTCCCATCTATAGTCCCCTCATCTCCTGCTGCATCTTTTTCATATTGGCTCTGATATGTTTTGCTTTTGGAATTCTTAATATTTTTGGTTCACGTAGTACCTTCATTGAGTCTTACTACACCGCTAAGTGTATCTACAAGATCTGGAGCTAGGACGCTTGATGATCCATTCATCGTCTCTATTGCCTTAGCAAAGAGTGGTTGAAATGATGGATATGTTTCACAAAGAGTTTTCAATTTTGCCGTGGAACAATCGGCCACAGTAAGCTTCTCCAACTCGGTATTTACGTCAGCATTCTGATCAAATCCTTGGATCTCTTGGAGGATATTGTAGATGACGATATTTTCTCCTTTCGTTGCATCAGGATAAAGCGCCAAAATATTTGCATCTTTGTATTTGATCCTCACATCCAAAACATTCTCTGCTGTCTGGATAGCATCGTAGAGCTCAGGTCAGAAAATCGTTCCCACATCTCATAGATTTTCGATGCCCGCTTTCCTGGTCTTTTTATTTTCTTCCTTCTCTGCTTCTTTGTCGGCCGACCAATCTTTTTTCCATAATTTTCTTCGATTGTAGGGCAGTGGTGTATGCTCCTTTTTCCATGCTTCTTTATGTGCTTTTCTCTGCTTATATTGATAGAGATCAGTAGCGAGTAATCCATCACCATTGAAATCACAAAGCGCTTCCAAGACATTATCATCGCTGAGCGTACTTGCTTTGAAATTGATTTCCTGTTTAAATCTCTTTTCATAATTCGCACCATAAGCTTTCGCATCATCAGCAAATGCTATCAATGCCTTTTTGAAATCGGGGCTATCATTTGCTGTCTTGATGATCTCAGCGAGTTTCGCTTTTTCATGGTCTAATCATCATGCACGATCATATTCAAATCCAGGTTTCCCATTCGCAAGCTTTTTGATATCTTTTGCTGAATCGATCTTGTCTCGTAAATTATTTGTATCCACATACGAGATCAATCAGGCCAAGCCATGTTCTGGACTCAGATTTATTTTATACTCTCTATCGGATAGTCATCCAGTAGTCTCCAAAATCTTGTCTATGTATTTATCCAATCCTCATTTTTTGAAGACATTGAGGAGATCTGGATTGGTATACATCTTGTCGTCTACATCGTCGTAGTCGTAGAGAATTTTTCCGGCTGTTCCGAGTTCAGTAAGAGAAAATTTATCTGGAGTGTATTTGTAGGTATTATCTTTTTCGTAGGTGTCATCTGCATTCTTGCTCGCATCGGTCTTGGATGTCTTTGTGGTTTCGGTTTTTGTAGTCTTGGTTGAAGTGTCTTGTACATCATCTCGTAAATCCTTGAGTTCGAATTTGTAATCAGTAAGTGTGGTTTTTATTTCTGTATCTTTGAGCGTATCGAGAGCTGCAGTATATCATGTTTTCTCTAATGCTAGTTCAGCAAGAGCATCCAACTCATCTTTATCTTTGGACGCAATAATATTTTTTACTGTGTCAGTTTTCTTGGCTCCATTCACAGTTATTTCAACCTTATCGGTCCAGCTCGTTGATATGAATCACGAAACTAATTTATCCACGTTCAAATTCAATTGTGCAAGTGCTGCATCCAATTCCGTTTCTGTATTCAGTTTGAGTTCGCTCTTGAGCGTATTGAGACCTACTTTTGTGTCTTTAGTAATATCTACTACTTTATCCTTGAGTTCGAGATAATTTAGTTCTTTTTGACTTTTAGTCTCTATTGGCTCTAAACTAGCGGTTTCCGAAATAGCCATTTCTTTGGGGCATTGAAAGTTTAAAATGTAACTCGGGATTCGATCTACCCTCAATTATACCCTGAATTCGCTATTTCTCAATTATACTAAAAAAAAGGCCCTATTTGGCCTTGCGTTATATGGAATATGTGATGTAGTATGCTGTATAGGAGACCTAGAGGTCTAGATGGCTCTCATTAGCCACGAACGGGAATCGAACCCGTGATCTCACCCTTACCATGGCCCCGACGGGTCGGGGTACCGACTGAACTGAATTAGCATTTAGTTCGTTCCCAGTTTCAGCTAATAATCTTCTCTATTATTTTTTTGCTTTTCAT
>CAIXFE010000069.1 GCA_903918675.1 uncultured bacterium | reverse complement strand
CCAAATTTTTGTTTGATCTCCTCCTCTCCTCTACCGACCATCTTGAAGGCTTCCAATAATAATTCAGGATCATGATTGCGGATAGAACCAGAAAGAATCTCATAGCCATTGAGAGACAGATCATATTGCTCAGAATAGATTTCCATTTTATCAGGATTGCGAAGCGCCTCGGCTCATCATTTTACGATAGAGAAAGGATTGTGGCAAAAGTCTAATTTCCCTGTCTCTTCATTCATTTCAAACAATGGGAAATCCTCTATCCAGCAAAATGCTAAATCATTTTTATCAAGAGTAAGATATTTATCTCTAATAAAGATTCTCAATCTTCCTAATGAAGTCGTAACCGTAGTATAGGTATCTGCCACAAACAGAACGGTATCTCACATTGTAGCTCCCGTCTTGGTCTTGATTGTTTCGATCTCTTCTGGACTCAAGAATTTAGCAATAGATCCTTTTATTCCATCAGCTTCAAAACTAATATATGCAAGTCCTTTTGCTCCATTTTTCTTGACCTGTTCGGTCAGTTCATCTGCTTCTTTTCTCGTGAGGATTTTATTTTTAAAATTCATTGCTTTAATCGTTCATTTATTAGCCACAGTATCTTTGAAGACAGAAAATCCTGAGGAAACGAAATCCTGCGTCATCTCGACAAGCGGCATGCCAAATCTAAGATCAGGTTTATCGCTTCCATACAGATCAATCGCTTCTCTATGTTTGAGTCTCTGAAATGAAACAGTAATTTTTTTGTGAGGTGACAACGTAGAGACAAGATCTTTAAAATATCATTCTACCACCGCGTAAACATCTTCTTGATTGACGAAAGACATCTCGCAGTCGATCTGATAAAATTCACAGGAATGCCTATCAGCTCTTGGATCTTCATCACGGAAGCATGGAGCGATTTGGAAATATTTATCGATTCATCAGACCATCAACA
The DNA here is from genome assembly GCA_903918675.1 of uncultured bacterium. Classification (GTDB taxonomy): domain Bacteria; phylum Patescibacteriota; class Gracilibacteria; order Absconditabacterales; family Absconditicoccaceae; genus CAJBLF01. The sequence goes on along the minus strand of CAIXFE010000069.1, from coordinate 48,085 downwards.
ATTGTTTATATTGCTGCGGCGCTTGTGGCAATGCATAAAATTGACCGGGATTGATTCTCGATGGCACTAAATAATCTCTCGCTCATTCTGGCGACGACACAGTGAAAATAGGCGTCTGCACGTCAAGAAAGCCTCTTTCACTAAATCGATTTCTCGTAAACGTAAGCATCTGAGATCTGAAAATCACATGATCCAAAACTTTTTTTCTCCTCAAATCTAAATATCTATGTTTAAATCTATTTTCCTCACTCGTATTGGGCTCATCGACGATAGAGAAAGGTAAGAGTTTAGCCTTAGTCAGCACTTTGATTTCGCCAGCATTGATCTCAATCTCACCTGTCGCCATATCTTTGTTGATCATATCCCCGGGTCTAGGAATAACTTCTCCCGTTACTTGGATAACATATTCGACTTTGATATCTGGCAATTCTATCTTGGATTTAGCAGGATCATGAGTGATTTGAGTGATACCATATCTATCACGCAGATCGATAAAGGTCATTCATCATAAATTTCTGACCTTATTGACTCGTCAACACAGCGTCACTTGTTCTCAGGTATGTTTAGCTGTAAGTTCTCCACAGGTATGCGTACGATACATTATCGATTACGAAAAAATATAAAAAAGACTTCTGCTTTGTACAGAATTAACCGCTTTTATCAAGTAATAGTTATCTGAGAGGTATGAATCCGCAATATATAGACATATAACAGATAGCATTCAAATGACTTGCTTTCGCAGGGGGAATATGTATGGTATGTGGATATTGGAGATATTTTTTATCCATTGAAAAAGTATTGTTAGCCTAATGATAAAGCTGGATAGAGACTTATTTATAAAAACATTAAAAAGTTCTGACACATTTGTGGAAACTTTTATAGGAAACGCAGCGGAAGAGCTCGCGAAGATATTTTTTGATCATGATCGAGAAAATATGTTTGCAGATAGAAAAGAGAAGGTTCAAGATCGATTGAGAAAGGATATGCATTTTAATAGATTTAAGAAGTTCTGCGAAGAAGAAATAGATAGGTGTAAAAAGATAAACAATGAGATAAAAACCAATATCAACGAGGTAACCGAGGAAGAGCGGGAAGAAGCAAAGGCCCATTTAGCCGCAATCACTGATACTGGAGATATCATACCCGAGATGCTTCCCAATCTAACACCACAGAAAGAAATCCATAATCCCAAACAGCAAGCGAAAATCAATGAATTACAAATACAGCAATTAGAAGAAATAAAAAAACTTATGGATTGGGTAGATACCCAAAAATTTACCGAGACAAAAGCGATCAAAGATAAGGCCAATAAACACATATATCAAGCATTCAAAGAGTCCCATATGATAGAAGAAAAATTTGAAGATGATAATTACAGAAACTTAGTTGTAAAAAACTTTCGGGATCAGTTCAAGACAAGAATGGAAATACTGTTCGACAAAGCAGATCGGACCTATTTTCTCAAATACACTTCACTGCAAATGGTAAAAATAAAGGCTGGAGAATACAAGTTTGTGATAGCCGCACCGACGCTTGGCGAAGAGACAACTAACCAGTTTAAACTCTACAAGGAGAAGTTTGAAAAAGATTATTTTCCCATCCTCGAAAGCAACCGAGACAGGAACACCCCGATGGCATGGAAAAATATTCCGATCGTGCGGACAGCCAAAAATGACAATAATAACTCTTATATGCTTAGATCTCAGGATATAGAAGAGATACTAGCGCCAAAAGTAGAGGTTTATGGGAAAAAGCCAGCTTGTGCATACAACTGGTATAGAGATCAAGAGCTCTCCGGAGAATATACGCCTCCACTTATCAAAAAACAGGCATACAATATACTAAAGGGTACCGGGGTCCCAGGAGAAACACTATCTATGGACTTTGGCGAACATTCAGAGCAATTAATCATACATTCAGGAAACCAAATGGCAAACAATAAGCTAAAAGATCGACGTGCTTGACGATTGGACATCAAAAGAGGGAAGGACGAGAACATTATCATATTTTCCAAAGGGAAATGAGTGGGGAAAACCACACTCATTGAACAAGCCATTCTAGAACTAGCAAAAGAACATCCAACTATGGGATTTAATATGCATTGGTGCGACGGAGACTGACTATATAACGCATACAAAAATGCAACACTTCCCATAGCAGGAGAGACAACCGACGCATTGAGATTACGTCAAAACAATTTTCTAAATTGGATCTGTAAGCTCCAGCTCTTAGTTATAGACGACATGGAGGGGTTAGAGAATAAGATATGAACTCAAAAATATCTAATGAAAGTTATGAAGACAAAACCCGAAATGAAAGTAATTTTCATCTCCAATAAAGACATCAATAATGACAAATGTTTCCCCCCAGTAAAATGAACAGACGAAAAGAAACGGAAATGATATACTCTCGATTTTCTAGATAAGATAATAAAGACTAGCAGAGCTGAAGTCATCGGGCCAGGAGCAGCAGAATGCGGACAGTTTTTAGACCTAGAAATTAAAAAGATAGCAAGAAAAGGGACAATAGACATTAAAAGAATAAATGCCATTGCTAAGATAATTCCGCAACCACAAATTTATAGAACACTTGCAAGAGATATATCCAACATATGCGACTGAGGGGCGAAAGGATTTACTTGAGAAATGGCAAAAACAATATTGAAACAATATTCCAAACAACTCTATGAAATCACTCCAGATGAGATCATGAAGATAGTAATGAAACACGTCGTGGATCAGGATAACCCACTGCGGGAAGATGATTTAATCATACGATATGGTGCTTATTTTCTCAAAGGGATAAACCCAGGGAAAATAGAAAGATCTGATGAAGAAATAGCAGCAATTTTGAAGATCGATAAGGTAAAACTTGTAAGAGATTATATTTATAAAGCAATAAAGGCAGGAGGAGGACTCATCCCAGGCATAAGAGAAGACATAAATAAACTCCTACAAGAGAAACAAAGTGAGATATTGGCAGCATTCAGAAGCTAGTTCCGCAACTATAAAAAAACTGGCCCTCCCCACCACGGAGAATCATCCAGTTTTTTTCGGAATAGCCTAACTTAAAACTCGAGCGAAGCGAAGTCCCGCAAAGCGGGATAACACTCAACATTTATCCTCCGCGAAGTCGAAGGACTTAAAACTTCACCAATCCTACCAACACCAAGAATGCTGCAAAGACAATAGAGAAAATTCCCATAGCAATAGTTCGAGCTTTGGAATTGAGGAACCATTGAGTTTTCTTCTGCGTGAAGCTAGGAAACCAGAGAGCAACTACGGACTTGATCAGGGTAAGCCAACCAAGGATAGCCACCAGCATATACCAGCTTCCGTCTAATAAAGGATACGCAGCCAGAAAGAAGAAAGCAATCAACATCATTCGTAATCCGTACAACCTTACTAATTCAGGGTTTTTGATCACTCCTGAAATAGTTTTCATAAATCTCTTGGGGACAAATAGCGCAGGAGCTCAGATAACCAAGATGATAAATGCCATTACATAAAGAAGAAATGCCATACTTATAAAGTAAGAAAATAAAAGGGGAAATTATATTTTAGCTATCGCTATCCAGAGTAAAAACAAACTCAAGAGGATCGTAATCACTCCCATGATCATCATTCATGCTTTTTTTCCATAGATGGATTTAGCGATACTCAAGCCGACCTTAGGTCACCGGACCATCCAGATTCCTTTGAGCAAAGACAATCGTCATAAGATAGAAAAGACCATATACCATGTCCCATCAAATCCGACATGCACCAGCATGAGGAGAAATGCAAGGAATAAAATTAGGATACCCAGCAATCTTCACAGTTCCTCGTTTTTGGCATACACATCCAAAAAGTTTATTACCTTGCGAGGGAACAAGAGTGCAGGGATTCAGAAAAGTAAAATAACAAGGACCATCCATAAGAGCAATAATTTAGGGATCGCTACCATGAAAATATTTGATAAGAAGATAAAAGGAAACGGATTGAGACATTGAGGATTGAGAGATTGAGAGGTGTTAAGTCTTTAAGTATTGCCGATAATTTCTTCTGCGATTTTTTTTAATTCTTCTCTATCCGCTTGAGGACCCATTTCACTAGTGAGATATCCAGGATATTGATCGAAGAAAACTTCCTGTCATCAGACATTTGCTTTCCATTCACCAGTGACACCGTGCATGGGATAAAGTTTAAAATGGGCATGATTGACTCACAACCCTTCCATCACAAGCCCAATCTTTTGGACTTTAAGTCATGTCTTGAGGATCTCAACGACTTTTTTGACTGCAAGTAAATATCTACTATAGAGATCTATCTCTAACAAAAAGATGTCTGAATCAAAATGGTGTTTGGTCATAACTAATGCTTGTCACCTACAGTTGGGGAACCCATCGAGTATCGCGAGAAAGTCTTCATCTTCCCATATTTTTACACTGGGGATTTCTCCAGATATAATCTTACAAAATATGCAATCTCAATCGTTCATTATATTATATAGATAAAGTGATAAAAGGTCCGGCTTGCCGGCCCGATAAAATGATAAAGGATTAACTTAGGCTATTGATAAACCTATATATTTTCACACTTAGTTCCTTGCAAGCCGCATAGAAGTGATCGAATTGTTCTCCAGTGAGATATCATAGATCTGAAGCCGTATACAGCATACTCCTTACCTCACCAATAGATCATTTGGCAAAATAAAGAAATTGCGTAAATCATTTATTGGTAGACCTTTCACGTCATTCAGCGATATTATTTGAGACCGAGATAGCGGCTCTCATAATCTGGTCTTGGAAACTGTAATTTCTGAATGATGCCTGGTAAAAAATCTCTCCCAAAGACTTCGTAAGTTTCCTAGCTAGACTTCGAATCTCCAAATCCTCAAAAGTGTGCGTCATGACAATTCGCGTACAAAGATAAAGTGTTTTTTATCTCCCTGGAATTTTACCATTTTATCTCACCTTTTCAAGTGGAATCTATACTTCATCATTTCATCACTTTATCATTTCATCATTTTATCACTTTATCATTTTATCACGTTTCAAAAAAAACCACCCCCGACGGGCAGTCAAAACAACGATGAAACAATAAAGGATAGGAAGAAGCAACAAGATAAGGATACAGGCAGTTTTTGATGCTGGGACGCACCACAATAAAGCAATGAGTAGACCACCACCGGACAGAAGGCAAAGCTCCCATCCAATAACTAACCAATACCATGAGACAATATACGCAACAAGGGCGCAGACCGGGATTGTGCTCACCACCGACAGAAAGGGTCATAAAAAAAGAATAAATGAATAGACTTTTGTTTTTGTTTGGGACCGCAATCATAAAATGGAAAGGAACCAGTATTTCATAGTACAGTGTAAACCTTATAATGAACTTCTTCCTGATATAAGTATACTCGAGAATGAGAATAATGCAAATTTTCGAACACTTTTTTATAGTAAAACAGCAAAGAAAATTTAAATAAAAAAAAACTGTCCAATGAGGGCAGATTTTTTAAGGGAGAAGACCCGATAGAGATAACAGATATGCTGGTTTCAGTAGAGAACAAGTCTCTAATAAAGATCCAAGAGATCCCACAGATGAAACGTTTGGACTAGCAGTAAGGGACTAACAAGCATACACGGATGGGCTGTAATTATCAAAGACGGCTAGTAGTCAAAGATAACGTTGAAACACATGAGTTATACGAATGAGTAATTCCAAGAGTAATTGTCGAGGGTTGAGATCGACAACGTATCTGTACAAGACCTTCTTCCTGATATAATTATACTCCGAAATCCAAATAATGCAAATTTTAGAGGACTTTTTTACATATAGTAAAAATAGGCTTATAAAGTAAGAACTTATGGCATATAAAGGAGTATTTTTCTGGAAAAGACCAAAAATCTTATCCAAAAACCGTTATCGGTTATCTGTTATCCATTATCTCTGCCCCCAATCTTATACTTGCAAAACTCCCCTATTTTTCTATAAAAGAAAAACAGTTATTGGTATATTCGTTATTGGTTATTCGGCCGGGAGCCTCCTCCTAATATACCGATCCCCAATACACCAATATACAACCTTTTAATATTCATAATCTTTTAATCTTTTAATCTTTTAATCATAGTTATGACATTTAATCTAGAAACGATAGTCGCTCGAGCCAAGAGAAGATGATTTGCCTACCCATGATCTGATATTTACGGCGGATTGGCTAATGCACGAGACTTAGGTCCTTACGGCGTAGAGATCAAAAGAAATATAGAAAATACGCGATGGAGGTGTTTCGTCCAAGAGAGAGAAGATATTATCTGACTGGATTCTCAGATTTTGATGAATTCCAAAGTACGGGAGGCTTCAGGTCACATAGGCGGTTTCTCCGACCCGTTAGTTGATTGTAAAAAGTGTCAAAATAGAGAAAGAGCTGATCAATTAATAGAGAACATGATACCAAATATCAGAACAGAACTTTATAAAAAAGTTAGTAAACTAATAAAAGATGTTACAGATAAGAAAATAAAAGATGATCTTTTTGAATATTACGAATTGAATAGGAAAATTAAGGATCATTTTGATGAAATAGGAAATTTCAAAAAGGAATGATTAGAAGCAAGAATCAATACAATAATTAGTAGCAATAAAGAATTAATAAAGCAAGCAGATGGAAGCGAAATAAGTAAAATATACGACATGGTAGATAAAGCATACGAACTAAAAGAAGATATCGAGAACATAGATAAGTCATTGTCTAATACCACAAAAGCACTGTTAGAGGAAAAGAATAAAATTAGCAAACGCATAAAGCTTTACGAAAGAATAAGAGATAACAAAGATGCTAATATTGATTTCCATCAAAAAATAGCAGATGCTATAATATTAGAAAATACAGGAGTAGAAAATTTTAATTTGTGATCACGAACTTTTGAACAACAATATAAGTTTCTTCAAACACACAAAATTAAATGCCCCAAATGTTGAGCTTCTGACTGGACCGAACCCAAACAGTTTAACTTAATGTTCAAGACCGAGCAAGGGATCGTAGAAGGCGAAGGAAAGGAAATTTATCTCAGACCAGAGACAGCACAAGGAATTTTCGTCAATTTCAAAAACATTCTCGACACGACCAGAAGCAGAATACCGTTCGGGATAGCCCAGACGGGAAAGGCATTCAGAAATGAAATCACTCCCGGCAATTTTATGTTTAGAGTCAGAGAATTTTATCAGATGGAGATAGAATATTTCGTAGAGAATGATGAAAAGATCGGACTCAAGACATTGCAAGCATGGAAAGATGCCAGTGAAAACCGATGGATCCATGAGATCGGGATCAAGAAAGAGAAATTGAAATTTAGAGAGCACGATAAAGATGAATTATCATTTTATAGTAAATGAACTCGAGATGTAGAATATGAATTTCCTCGATGACGATGAGAATTGCAAGGTATCGCCTACAGAACCGATTACGATCTCAAGCAACATATGGATCATTCAGGGAAGGATTTACAATACAATGATCCTTATACCGGCAAAAGATATATTCCTCACTGCATCGAGCCAAGCCGAGGTCTCACCAGAGCTATCTTGACGGCAATGATCGATGCGTATGACGAAGAAAAATACGTAGATGGAAATGGCGCTGAAGCATCCAGAGTCGTAGCGAAGTTTCATAAAAATATTGCACCGATCAAATTCGCCATCATTCCCCTCGTAAAGAAAGATGAGAAGATGGTCAAAATGGCACATGATATCTACAAGAGACTGAGCAAAGACTATATGTGCGAATTTGACGACAGTGGAAATATCGGGAAATGCTATCGTAGGCAAGATGAGATCGGAACTCCTTATTGTATCACCGTAGACAATCAAAGTCTAGAAGACGGTACCGTGACCATCAGAGATAGAGATACGATGAAGCAAGAAAGGATCAAAGCTGAGGATATTAAATTTTAAGTAGCATCTATTAAGGAAGAATGCTTTTACTTATTGATTTCAGTGAAAGATGGGGAAAATCGATATTCTAAAATTCAAATCTAAAGATGAAATTATTCAAATCGTAAAAAGATTGTGAGAACAGAAACTAACACCAACTTGACACTGATATGTGGATTATAAAGACATGAAAATCATAGATGCCGCAACAAAGTCGGTAGAAACATATACAGAAGATGCTAGAAGCCGCCCCGCCATAGCACTAATAGATGTCATCCTAGCGGCACGTAATAATTACGAAAAAAATGTACTTCCTAGAATAAATAGAATTAAGAGGGACTATCCAGATTTAAAAACATTTGATCAATTATCATCATTTATTAGATGAAGAACCAGAGAAGAATTCTTATCGTTCTGGGACTTTAATAGCATTCCCAAATATACTAGGCTCGTTGGGATTCTAGCACAAGTAGACAAATTAAGAGAGATATATCCTAAGGCTAAAAATGACTATGAATTAATACATAATCGGGCAGAACATATTGATTTAGAACAGCGTACAGAGGATTTAATTTGAAAAATTAAAGGTATTGGCCCAGCCACTATCCAACATTTATCCATGAATTTCTGAGTTAATACAGCAAAACCTGATCAACGTGTAATGGAAGTATTAAAGAGAGAATTTAACATACCGAATATAGATGAATTAACCAGTGTTGAAGCAGTAAAGCAAATCGCAGAAATAATAAACAAAGAAGTCCTCCTAATAGATCAAATATTCGTGAAATACGGGTCTAGTCATTATTCCAAACTTTAAATCATACTACAAAACAATGCCAAAAAAAGCTAAAAAAGTAATAGAGAAGGAAGAAGTTGCTGTAGAGCAAGAAGCGATCCCAGAACCCCAAGTGATAGAGAAGATCGTATATAGGAAACAAAGGGTGCACTGATTTTTCAGGACCCTGACTATCATGGCACTTGTTGTGGTAGGATTCCTCATGCTCTTAGAGTCGATGAATATCGCGAAAGTGAGTATAGGCAACTTTGCACTGGACGCCATCTATCCGATTTTCGTCATCTTCAGTTGCATCGTCATCCGGAGTTATAAAGGCCGATTTGGAAAATTATTTGGATTGTTTTTATTTCTCTGAGTCTTTGGAGGATTTTTTAGTATCAGGATATTTCATAATCTCAGTGCAGATACGCCAGCCAAGTTCGATACTCCCGTCTTGTATGAAATCACAGGGACCAAGAACGAAAACCTTACCATCTCTACCCTCGTAGGAAATATGGATATCGAAGGCAATACCAAATCACCCTATCTCCAAGGTACACGGACATCAGATAGAGATATGATCACGAGCAAAACGCAGACAGGAGATCAGGAGACTATCCTTATCCAAGATCACAACACGCTAGATCTCTTAGAAAATTTCATCAGCAAGCTCACCCTATTTGTCCCTTCCACAAGCAATTTCTGAAACATTTACATCAAGAATGCTCGAGGGAAGGAAGACATTGAGACCTCAGATATGCATCGAAAAAAGCTGACCCTCCATGGAGGAATCAATACCATCCACGTCCAAATCGACGACATGGATAAGCTTGGAGAACTAGAGATCCAATGAGCAATCCAAAGTATCGTCCTCACGATCCCCAAAGATGTCGGTGTCAGCATGAAATATAGACAACTCCTCGGCACAAAAAATATCCCAAATATGCAGTATCAAAGCTGATATCTCTATACATCGACAAATATCAATCAAGCGAAAAAAATATTGAACGTCTCGATCAATGTCGCTGTAGGGAAATTGGTTATCAATCGAAAATAGGAATCTGGAATTGGTCATTGGTTATTAGTCATTGGTCATTAGTTATTTGTCATTGGTCATTAGTTATTTGTTATTGGTCATTAGTTATTTGTCATTGGTCATTAGTTATTTGTTATTAGACCAGGAGTTATCCCCAATACACCAATATACCGATTCCCGATAAACCGATTCCCAATATACCAATATACAATTTTCATCTGTCCCAAATCTCAATAATGAAAATCATTACAAAAAATAAACACGCCTATCATGATTACACGATCGACAAGGAATACGAAGTCGGGATCGTTTTGCGTTGACACGAAGTCAAATCGATCAAAGCAAGTCACGTCAACATCACGGATGCTTTCGTCAGGATAGAAGACAGAGAACTCTGGATCTTGAATATGGACATTCCTCTGTATGAAAAAACCTCTCATGCTCTGGTGCCTGGCTATCAATCCAAGGGCAAGAGAAAATTATTGATAACCAAAAAAGAACTGACCAAAATCAGCGCTCAGCTTGATAAATCGGGTACGGTTGCTCTTCCTCTAGAGGTCTTCGTCACGAAAACTGGCTTGATTAAGCTCAAAATCGGCCTCGGTAAACTAATGAGAAAAGTGGAGAAGAAGCAGATCTTGAAAGAAAGAGATGTAAAAAAACAAATGGATAGAGAGATGAAAGGGATGTAAAAAAATCGTCTTTGCGAGTGCAACGAAGCAATCTAAATGATCAAATAAGTAACAATAAAAATGTAATGTAAAAGATTTGATAAAACAAAAAGCTCCCGTTAAGGAGTTTTTTTTGTTGCGACGGAACTTAAATCATTCTCTTGGTTACATGCGCTAGAGTGTATGGAGGCACCTGCCGGATTCGAACCGGCGAACCAAGGTTTTGCAGACCCGTCTATTGGACCACTCTAGCAAGGTGCCAGATGCGCAAGCCAATATACAAATTTCCTCTGAAATTGCAAAAGAAAAAACACCGGCCCTCTACGGAGTCTCCACTAAATAATATCAAGATAAAGCCTTAAACTTTAACCCATCTTTTCTTTTTCCATCTGGATTTTCATCTTCATCTTTTCTTCCATGTCTTCCATACCCATTACTCGATTCCAGATACCAGAGAAGATTAATCCGATGATATAAGCTCCGATGAACGCTAGGACGATAAGAAGGACAGCATTACCAAATCTCATCTGAGTAAGTGTGATCACAGGTTGCATACCAGCAATTTTAGCAGCTCGATCAAAGAGCATCTGCATACTACCAGGTATGATAGCGATCAACAGCACCCATATAAGCTTCATCAAGGCAGCAAAAAAACCTATTGCCGTCGCAAATTTCATTTTATTTATTTTCATGTGTCGAAGTTAAAAAGTAAAACGAATGGAGATATTAGTCGACATTTTTGATTTGTCAAGGGCTAATAGTGTAGGTACAATAAGGTGTGAACCGACACAATCCAAGATACAAAAAATCCTGAATCGCTCCAGGACTTTTTTAATTATGTTAAGGGTATATGGAACTCTTTAACCGATCTGTGTTTTTCCCATATACGGCACCAACACTTCTGGAATCTTTATCGTTCCATCTTTTTGTTGATTATTTTCTATGATTGAAATTAATATCCTTGGGGTAGCGATAGCGGTATTGTTGATGGTATAACAATATTTGATCTTGCCATCAGCATCACGATAACGCATATTGAGCCTACGTGCCTGGAAGTCGAGAAATGATGTCACAGAATGCGTCTCTCCGTAACTTTCACGTGAAGGCATCCAGCATTCTAAGTCATGAGAAAAATATTTTCCTATCCCCATATCTCAGCTACACAACTGCAAAATACGATAGGGTAATTTAAGATCATCTAAGATATCCATAGCATTTTGCAGAAGTTGCCGATGAAATTCATTAGACATTTTCTCATCCTCAGGCAAAACTACTACCTGTTCCACTTTGTTGAATTGATGTACTCTATACAATCCTGCCGTGTCCTTACCAGAAGCCCCTGCTTCGCGACGATAACAGGTAGAGAAGCCAGCATATTTTTTAGGGAGATCTTTTTCTTCTAGGATTTCATCCATATGATAGGCGGTGACTGGGATTTCAGCCGTTCAAATGAGCCATTGGTTATCTCTTTCCAGTCGATACGCGTCCTCCTCTCCTCCAGGGAAATATCCAGTCCCCACAAGACATTCTGGATTGACGATATTGGGGACATTCATCAGGGTAAATCATTTCTGTACAATCTTTTTCAATGCGTACTGCAAAACTGCCTGTTCCAACAATGCGCCATCACCCTTAAGGAAATAGCTGCGAGCTCAAGCTAGTTTCACTCCCCTCTCGATATCGATCATATCATACTGTTTCATCAACGTAATATGATCCTTGATCTCAAAATCAAACTTGGGAACTTCGCCAAAAACTTTCGTAACGACATTTTCACTTTCATCTTTTCCGACAGGGATATCAGGGTGTAATGCGGTATTGGGCATCGTCAACAATTCTTTATCTAGCTCAGCGACGACTTTCTGATACTGATCTTCCAATCATTGTATCGTAGATTTCAGTGCTTTCGCTCAGTCATAATCTTTCTTTTCAGCTAATTGCTTTTGCTGAAATTTCATTTCATCTATTTGCTTCTGCAATTCTTTTCTTTTATCATCCTTCGCAAGAATCGCATCAACATCGACCTCCTTGCCCTTATTCTTGCAAATTAATTTATATCCCGCAATATCATCGCGGACCTTTTTTATATCGATCATCGGCTTCTTGTTTTAGAAAATAAATGTTCTAAGGTCTAAGAGCTAAGCGCTCCCATCTAAATTTTCTATCTGAAGAAAATTTTCTTATAAATCATTTCCATCGCCAATCTCAGGCTATTGGAATTCTTTTGCCCTTTTCAGAGACTGTAGGAAGTATAACGAATATGTACAGGGATTTCAGTATACTTCATTTTGTTGCCTCTGATCTGCTCATTAAGCTCATTAGCATAATGCATACCATCAGCAGTCAGCGTAAACTTTCTCAATGCATTTAATGAGATCACTCTGTATCCATTGTGAGGATCTGAGGTGTTTGTCCCATAAAAAAACTTAGTCACCACTCTCGCTATAGATAAAATAATTTTTCTGAGTGCGGGAATGTTGTCCACCTTTGCTCCGTGAACGAATCTCGATCCCAGATAGATATCAGGCTTCTTGTCTTCCAAATCCAGACCAAGTTTTTCATCCTGCTTTATATGTTTGATAAACAGGTCCATGTCTTTGATATCCATTTGTCCGTCCGCGTCATAGGTGACAAGCCAGCGAACTTTCATCTCGTCTCCATATTTTTTCACAAAGTTGAATCCGGTCTGATTGGCGGCGCCTCATCCTCTATTGATCGTATGAGAGAGAATGATGATCAACGCATCTGGATATTGTCTCTTTTTCTTCTCCATAATCTGAAGAGTATTGTCGGTAGAACCATCATTGGCAAGTACGATCTTGGAGAACCCATTCGCTATAATCTCATCAATCACTTCTCCTATTTTCGCTTCTTCATTATATACTCTAATAGCAAATACAAACTGATCTTTGAAGTCCGAGCTCCCCGAGGCCTTGATCTGTTCTTGATTTGTAAGATATCCTTTCCGTATCGCGTCTTGTGAGATCAACCTTGTTAGCTGAAATCTATCCTTAGTATGTTTATTGAGAAGATCAAAATAGAAATAGAATAAAAAGATAAGTGCAATATATACCAATAAATCAGCACCCCTTGCGATCCCGAAGAAACCACCAAAATCATTTAATAAATGTTGGTCCAAAGCGAATAATATCACTAATCCTCATCACAAAAAAAACACAATGAAATGCAGCGCATTCATTTTCTTGCGCTTATACAGGTCGATCCCAAATAGGATGAATACGACTGCGGCGACAATAACGACAAATTGTAAAAGCGACATCGGATTGAATTAAGGATTAAGAAGTAAACTTGCCCGCCTCCGGCGGGAGTTCATCATCGAGAAAAATATACATACTTTCGAGAGAAAATCAAGAAAAAAGAACTTAGTTTTTAGAGTTTAGAGCTTAGAGTTTAGAGCTTAGAGCTTAGACTTTATACTCAACCGCCAAAAAAACCAGTAGAACGCAGTTTTTTTGGATGATTGAGTTATGCCGATAAGCTCTAGAAACTTTAAGGTCTATTTAAGCAAAAAGGTTACAGATTTCTAGAGCGGTTCGGTATAGAAAACATCTTCCAAACAAAAAGCCCCCTTATTGGAGGCCATGTCTCTGTATATTAAGTACTCAAACATCTTGAAAGAAGGGATCTTGAAAGCTAATATCTCTATAAAAAAATTATCAAACTAATAGATGTATTATTTCCTATACGACTTTATATTTTCTTCTGGGTGGAGAACATCTCTTATTTTCCTTATTTTTTCTGTGTAGCTTGAGTCATACCTCAGTACATTTCCAAGAAAGACATATCTAGGATCCTGAGGCTCTCTGTTATAAGGATCAACGTAACAGATGTTGTTTTCGTGCATGGTTATTTGTTCATTCATCAATGCCTTCCTGATTATATCTTGATCTTCTACAAGAACTTTATCTTTAGTAAAAAAATCTTGCAGTACTTCTTCTAGTGCTGTATTTCTCAAAGTATCCAATAACTCCTTATCTGCCGTACTGAATTTTTCATTTTTTTCGCGTCTGATTCCATCCAACACTGCTTCTAGCAGAGCGAACTGGCCTTCTATCGTCTCAGAGACTGATTTTCCACCAGGGATTATTTCTTTGTTATTAAGAAACTTCTGTTGCTCTTCAACTGTTTCACAATAGTTAGATTCTTCTTCATACCCAGCTGTCGGAGATATATATTTTCCAAACTTCCTACTGTGCATATATGCAGGATCTTTAATATTTTTTATGTTATTTATGTCAATCTCAATATCGAGTTCGTTTTCTTTCTTCAAATTACCTTCTACGTAGGTTATTCGAACTCTATCTCATCCATCTGAGATTTCAAAACTCTTGTCATCGCCGTATGCTATCTTAAGTTTAAGTTGTGCTCCTTCGTCACATGATACGATTATTTTATCGCCATGATTATCATATTCAACATCTTCTGATTGACTATCAATATACTTAATAACATCGGCATACTTCCCATTCACCGAATCGGTAAAAGAGGTTGCTTTACGATAAAGGTTTATTACTTTGCTGGGTACTTCTATGGAAGCACTAGGGGCTGGATTTAGATTTGGGGCAAGAATTAGCATGTTTAAAGGAAGAAAATATAAAAGTTATTTTCTTTAGCATACTCTTTTTACATATAAAGTCAAGCCAATTTTATATATTTTCCTCATCTTCCCACGCCCGCCCGCCTCTGGAGGGCTCCCACTCTCTATCGTTCTACCATCCATCATTCTATCGTTCTACCATCCATCGTTCTATCGTTCTACCACCCATCGTTCTATCGTTCTACCACCCATCGTTCCAATTACAGCTTCGCTGTACTCTCCTCCCCTGTCTTCATATTTTTCACTTTATATATTTTCTCTTTCAGCTCTCATTCACCTAAGATCACCACATTAGGGATTCACTTCTTGTCTGCATAGGTAAATTGCTTCCCTAGTTTTTCAGCGGAAGGATAATATTCCACAGTTTTGCCTTGTTCGACATAGGTCTGCAATAGTGCTAATGTTTCTTGAGTAGTTTCAGCAAAATGGACAAAAAGATAATCAATCGCTGTGGTATTTTCAGGCTTCATTTTTTCCAAGATAAGATAGACAATTCTGGAAAGTCATATGGTGCCTCCTACTCATGAATAATTATTTTTCTTGGGATTGATATATCCCGTCAGATTCTCATATCTTCATCATCCACTGATACTCCCTAGTCCCATATCATCATAAAAATACGCCTCATACACCGTTCCAGTGTAATAATCAAGTCATCTAATGATACAAGGGTCTCGGACGATGGAATACTTGGAGTCGAGATTTAATGCCTGTACATGTTGCATAACTTCCTGTAATTCAGCATATCATCTACGATAGCTATCATTATCGACGAGATCAGAGGGGAGATCAGCAAAAGACATCTTCACAAAGGAAATAATTTTTCCCGCATCTTGATCAGACACAAGTTCCTTGAGCTGCGCAACAAAATCATCAAAGGATATTTTATAATATCTATCCAGCAGACTATAGAGTGCAGGAATGACCTTTTCATCAAACTGAGAAAAGAATCAAGAGAGCAAATACCTATTATTCATACGGACGGTAAACGCTTTCTTACCTAGAAATCTATCTACGATAGCTCACAGTGTTTTGGCTACTACAAAAAGCAATTCTGCGTCATAATACAAATTCTTCCCTTTATCTTGATCTTTTTCATCCTGTCGAATCACATCCATATCTGCTTGTCGAAATTCTTTGAACCTCCCTCTCTGACTCCTCTCTCCTCTTCGAGAAGCTTGGACTTGATAACGCTTGAAAGGGAAAGTCAATTCATTCTCCCAGTCCAATACATATCTCGCAAAAGGGACGGTCAGATCAAAGTGCAAGGAATAGTCTTTAGTATCCTCATTTCCCTGAGCCAATCCATACAATCAGAAAATCTGTTTCCCTGCATCTTCTCAATTTTTTGCAAGTAATACCGTATTTGCTTCTACCGAAGGTGTCTGGATATGGGCGTAGCCATACTGACTATAATGAGTCTCAATAATTTTCCTGACCTCGTCAAACACCAGCTGTTCAGCTGGACTGTACTCTGGAAATCCTCCTGGACGTAGTACCATGGGAATGAAGTTTTAAGTTTTAAATGTTACCCCGCTTTGCGGGACTTCGCTTCGCTCGAGTGTTAAGTGAATCTGGCATCTAGACTCTAGCTTCTAGAATCTAACTTCTTCACGAGAAAATTCAAGTCAATTAGGCCACACACTGATGGAGATATTTCTTCGCATAAATGTATGCAATGATAAGCAATGCAGCTACTGCGCCAAAAGGAGAAATACCCATATCGATGAGATATCCGCCAAATAGCGGTCAGAAAATATTTGCGAGATTTAAGATAGCAGACATATTGCCGTTGATCAGTCAGATATCTTTATTGGTTCATAAGATCAGATTTTGAAACACTGGACGGAAAATTCATTGAAATAATCCACTCAATGCCACGAGGACAATGATTGCCCGGAGCTGATTGAAGAAAAAGGCTCAGCCATAACATAGCACCATTCAGATGAGACTTATCGACGTAAGCATCTGATTGGAATATCTTTTGAGCCAAAAAGACTTGAGGAGAAATCATTGATTGATCGCCATGATGAGCCCAAATAGTGCTAGGATATAGCCACTCGTCGTCCCAGAAAGTCCAAACCTCTGATTGAGATATAAGGTAAATGACATCTGGTAAATAAAGATAGCGAGATTGACAATCAAGAAGACCAGATAATATTTTTTCTCTTTGGAGACAAACATATCTTTGAAAATAGAGATGATATTGATCTTGATCTTTTTCAGGGTGTTGAGAAATTTATTGGTTTCAGGCAGTCCGAAGATGATCAAGAGGAGATTGATAGCACAAAGAATAGAACTGATGATAAACGGCATTTTGGTCCCAAAAGACAAGAGCAGTGCTCCTATCGCAGGACCGACGATAAACCCTATACCAAATATCGCTCAGAAAAGTCAGAAGTTATTGGTACGTTCTTTCTGATCTACTGAGACATCACTCAAGATAGATTGGATAGAACTCACGTTACCTCCAGCGAGACCGTTCACTATCCTCGCAATCAAATAGATCCAGACATTTCAAGAGATTCGCAAAATGATGAAGCTCAGCAGACTAGAAAAGACTGACACAGATAAGATAGGTTTCCTACCAAATTTATCGGACAATGCTCCCAAGATCGGCGTAGAAACCAACGCAAATAGAGAATATAAGGTCACTCCCAGAGATATCATAAAATAACTCGTATGATAATACATCACTAAGTTTGGTAAGACCGGAATAATAATTGTGAGCCCTAATGTATCTAGGAAGAGTGTGAATAATGCAATTCGCTTAATACGTTTCATTTTTTTATACATAAATAAACCACTCACTATCGAATATTAATGAATTTCTAAATTTGGGAATTGTTTGGGTTATTTGTACATTCGAATATTCGTAAATTTTTATTGTGCTATATTGCCGATTTTATAGTCAGAGAGGATCATCGTATAAGGTTGCTGAGCATATTGATCTAGGATAGCATTAGATTTAAGCCCGATACCAGAAGAGAGATACAGGTAACTTTTATTATCTTTCCAGAGGGTGAAGAGTACCCATACTTTTTGTGGAGCGGCAAACTTGATAGGAGTATTTGTCTGTGCGTAGAAAGGAGAATTTCCTCAATTACTAAGAATCCTTATTGCATCATCACCGGACAATTTAGCTGAAGTCCTCGTAGCTCACTTGAAGGGTAACAACATCGCAGAGACACTTATTACACCGTCGGCAGAGACATCCAAAGTCATGCCAGCCCTTGTCCCATATTGTTGCCAAACTTCCTGTCCATCAATCAGGTACGGATACATGATCGTGTAGGAAGTATATTCTGGGACCACATTGCCTCCGGTATCCGTAGGATCTATCTCGATGTCTGAAGCTGCTGTCACATTTACTGGCGTCGCGCCTCATTTCATAAGAGGATAGATAGGACCATTGCTATTTCTATATAAGATGAATGGTTTACCAAATTTATAAAAGGCTTTATCTTTGAGAAAAGTATTTTGCATAAAGGTAGCTGCAAATGCCAGTGCTTGATCATCATTGAGCGATTTGGTGTAATTATAATTAGCGTCTACTCTCGTCCCTTGCAATGCGCAATTTTTGAAATCGAAATTATATTCAAAATTTCCATTCTGCAATCAGAGGGAAAATATGCTCGAAGATGCACTGCCAAATCCAAGTGACTTGAGGATGGCCGCCGCATTACAATTTACCTGATACAAAGTATTCTTTTGTGTGATCAGATTTTTGACTCCTGTCGCATCAAATACATAGTTCACTGCCGTAGAAATAGGCGGCATGTAGTCCGAGCTTACAAGCTTACCATCAGAGCTACCTACCGTAATTGTACCACCACCTGCTAAAGTTGCATTAATACATCCAAGCGCAATTACACTCATAGTTAATACTACTAATTTTCTCATAGGAAAAAGGATAATAGAATAAAATGTTGTTGGAAGTTTTAGGTTATAAGTTTTAAGTTAGGCACAATAATGCTATTTAAGAGGCTGCTATGAGAATACAAAGACTTCCAAAACTTAAAACACAACACTTAAAACCTCCAACAATTTTTAAACGATTTCGATATTCACTCCGATCGCTTTCAATTTGGAAACAATATTATCATATCCCCTCGCGATAATATCCTCATTGGTAATGAATGTTGCTCCTTTGGCCATGATACCAGCAAGTACCATCGCTCCTCCACATCTCAGATCGGTAGTAGCGACATATCAACCCTTAAGACAACACGGACCGATCACAATAGCGCCATGAGGATTGAGGATCTCTATATTTGCTCAGAGGTTTTGCAACTCAGCAAGATATCCAAACCTGCCCTCATACAAGGTTTCAAAAATCTTGGAAACTCCATCCGCCTGCGTCAAAAGGGTCCCGAAGATGGACTGTAAATCCGTGGGAAATCCAGGATAAATTCTAGTCTCTAGCTTCGTAGCCTTATAATGTTTCTTATTCGCTGAAGAGACTCTGATCGTGTGTTTATCTATAATTTTGAAATCTATTCCGATCTTGGTAGCGATACCATAGAGAGAAGACAATTCATCTACATGACATCATTTGATGATGAGCTCTGAATTATCCGCGCCAGCACCGATAGCGAAATACGTTCCCGCCTCGATATAATCAGAAATAATCGCAAATTCTTTCTCTTTAATTTTATGATCCCCTGCATTGATAACGATGCTATGGTCTACATTGAGGGAAATATCTGCTCCTGCATTATTGAGGAAATCGATGAGATTCCTTACATGCGGCTCGATAGCGATCTGATAGACATTGATAGGGTAATCGACACCTTTGGCGAAAGCCAGATAGGTAAGCAAAGCTTCTATCGCAGTGACAGAAAATTCCTGCATCATAATATTTTTCTTGGGCTTCGCCACCACTTCATATGTTTTAAATTCTCCGTTCGTCATCTTGATCCCTGCTTGTCTCAGTGCATCATCAAAAGTATCCAATGGCCTCTTGCCGATATTGCAGCCGCCACTGCCGACAAATTTTACTTTCCCGTATTTAATAAGTCAGAATGGGATCAACAAAATCGAAGCTCTAAACTTTTTGGCGAGATCGTCCGTTAGATCAAAATATTTTTCTGATTTCTGGATCGCGGTTTGCGCTAGCGTTTCCATGGACGTGATATCTTTGATGTCTGGTTTGTTGATGAGTTTCACCTGATTATCAATGCAATAATTAGCTACGACGATAGGGAGCGCAGCATTTTTGCTTCATGAAATCATGACTTCTCATTTGAGATTTGGCGAATAGGATATTTTAAACATGGGATCGGTTAATAGGTTAAAGCGGAAGAATTCACACCACAACTTTTGTAGAGACGCATTGCATGCGTCTAAACGGAGCATAGCATATCGATGGTGTGGTATCGACTTAGTGTAATAAAACCCGTACTGTTTTCAAGAAAAGAAAAAAGCGGTTTTAGATACAAAATTTTCTCGAAAATACAACTTAAGATGGTTCATTTCCAAATTTCAATATCTCCATCTCCCTCCCGAGGCGGGCAAGCTTAATCCTCCACTGCCCACGCCGAATTTTTAAAATATTTTCAAAATGAGACGCATGCAATGCGTCTCTACATATCATTGGGCGTGGGACTCAATCTCTCAATCCCCCGGCATGCCGGGAATTACCATCTCCTTCGTGATGGACATTGCTGATCGACATCAATATGAGAGAATCATTCATGTTGAATTCCATCGACAATTGCTTGCGTCAGAAGCGGCAAATCTTTATCGACTACGCGCACAGAATATGCACATCCAGCAGACTTCGCTAATCCATTGGGATCAAAAGGCAATACTTCATTCCCTGCAGGAGTGGATCTTGTCTTCACGTGCAATGGAGTCGTCGGAGACGCTTGCCCTGTAGTCAATCCGTAGTTTTCATTATTTGCGACGATGTATGTCAGATTTATATTTCTTCTACACGAATGGAGAAAATGGCCTAATCAGATTCCATATCCATCTCCATCACCACCATAGACGATCACAGTCAAATCATCATTGGATAATTTTATTCCTGTCGCGAAAGGCAAGGCTCTCCCATGCAATACTTCGCAACCATAACTATCGATATACTGGCTCATCTTACTTGCACAGCCGATACCAGAGATGACCACAAGTTTATGCTTGGGAATATTTAATTGCTTGATCGCATTTTTGATCGCCACATGAATTAAATAATTTCCACATCAAGGACATCGTTGGATTTTGGTTAGATTAGTTCTCATTGCTAGTAATTTTTAGGATTTAAATATTGAGCGAATTGAAATCATGGAATGTATAATTTATAATGGATAATTTATAATTATGGTGTTTTTTATGTATAAAACTTATCATTTTCTTTGGTATTTTTCACTATAGCAGTAAGAATTTTTACTAATTGTTCACATTCATCTTTGATTACAGTCACGTTCTCATCAAATCATTCAGAGAGAATTTCAAGTCGGTATAATGTCTCATACGCTTCTTTTAGGGAGATACTCATTTTGTTTACAAAGTCTTTCCTGCTTTGACCTCACTGTGCCTCACGAATATTAGCTCAAATACTAGTTCAACTCTTGAATATCTGAGAAGCCACCTCGAAATATTTCTTATCTTTCAATGATAGATAATATTTAGAAATTGCGATTCAAAACTTTAAGGACCTTTTTAAGATATCATGTTCCATTCACCTCAAATAAGAAGTAAAAGACTCCCGAAAGTATCAATTATCAATTCATTACACGTGAAACAGGAGACACACAAAACTTCCGCCATTATCAATTATAAATTATCAATTATCAATTTCTTCTAAAAATATCGGATATAACGTATACTTCCTATAATGACTTACTTTCCCTTCTCGTTTCTTATCATGCAATCGACACTTATTCGTCACTCGCTCCTCCATCTGCCCACTGTAATTCATTTCCACAAATATTAATTGCTCTATCTGCTTATTCTTCTCATCTAAAAATTTCTTTAATCTCATATCAAATGGTTGAAATACTTTAATGATAATTAATCAAAAATCTGAAGAATTGTCTGAAAAATCTGAGGAGGCAACTGAAGTATCTGAGGAAGCATCTGACATATCTGACAAATCCCCTCAGACCGACTTTTTCATACCATCTTTTCAGATTTCTCAGACGATTTCTCAGCTTTGTGCTACACCTTTTCAGATCTTTCAGGATTTTTTCAGATCTTTCAGCCTCATAAAGTCCTCAAGCACATAACGATTTACTCCATACGTAACGAAGAATTTCTTCGCATCAGGATTGACAATTTCATATCCATAAAAATCTTTGCTAAACTCCTGTGATACAAAAGTTTCTAGTTTTCTAAATCTTTTATCTTGCTGTTGTTTTTTGATGATCGGATCTTCGTTCGTCGCACCGTATTCATCATGTTCGTATGAGGTCGCGATAAATTCTCCATTTTCCGTCCCAGGCATGACATAAGGAGAAATGCCGTCTTTCTCATCAGCATATCTTTTATAATCGCCCAACAACTTTTGGCTATTTTTGTCTATTTTTGGCGATTTTCCACTATTTATTTTCTCCGCTACTAATCCCTTGGTATCAATAGATAAATATCATTCCGAAATTTGCTTATCGATCAAGTAAATGACGGGGTGCTGATATTGCTCAGATCGATTCAGTGCCTTTCCAATTAAGGTATAAGAATCTTCGAAAGTCGAAGGCGCAAGCACGATAGGAAAGGTATCTCCAAACGAAGCATTTAATGCGTAATTCAAGTCTGCCTGTCCTGTATACGTGGGAGTTCCAGTACTTGGTCCATCACGCTGAGAAAGAATGTACACTCAGCCAATTTCTGCTTGATTGGAAAATGCGATGCTTTCTGTCATCAGTGCGAATCATCCGCCACTCGTCCCACAAGCGGCTCTCTTCCCTGCAAACTTCGCACCCAGCATAGCGATACTGACTGCTATTTCATCCTCTCATTGGAAAAAGATTCCAGAAGATTGTGCGGCGGATGTCGGATGATTACTTTTATCATCGGGCATCATCTGTTTATTTATCTTCTGAAATCCTTCCATTATTACTTCGATCAACGATGATGCTGGAGTCATTGGATACGCGGAATAGAAGTCCAGACCAGATGCAATCGCTCACGTTCAGATCATTTCATTTCAGAACATAAATTTCTTTTCCGTTCAAATATTTTGGGAGAGATCATATGTAGCTTTCTCGAAATATTCATATCACTGACTCAGACAGGTCACATTCGTCGTCAGGATATCGCCAGAAAATTGGCTTGCTAAGAGCTTTTCTCATTCTTCACGTGCAATACCCAATAATTTAAGTGAAGCTCAGAAAAAGAATACATTCTTATATTTTACACTTGCATCTTTGATGGGATATATTGCTTTGAGGTCATAGAGTTTAGAATTTTTGGTCACAGAGTATTCATCAAATGGGAAAAAATGATCAATGCTATGAGTAATAAATGGTTTATCATCAGAGATATACAGAAAGAAATCATTATTATCTCCCTTGATGATAGAAGCATATTCCTTATCGCCCAAGACACAGTACCCTTTCTGCGCAAGCAATTGCCCAAGGAGCATACCAGAAGTATTGACGCCGCTTCCTGCCGCCCCAGAAAATCAAATCGATATTCTCATAATCTCCAAAAATAAAATAAAACGATATCCATCTTATAGTAAATTTTTGAATCAAAACAATGGGAAAAGGCATAAGGAAGGATATTGTATTGAAAACAATTTTTACCATTGACAATAAGAAGAAAATTATTATATATGCCTTATATGGTTTACTTTATAAGGCGCAAAAAATAATGACGACGGTTGATTTCCTATGACCAAAAAAAATTATAACTGGACCTGTTATTATTTATCATAATACAAAAAATGAGATCTTGTCAGTGATAGAGAGAGAAGATAGACCACGGAAAAAACAATGACAATTCTTCCTCCCTGCCGGAAAGAAGAGACACGAGGAACCAGATGATATGATACCTACAGCATTAAGAGAAACTGAGGAAGAGGCATGAATACCAAGAAGAACCAAGGAAGGGGTAGAAATACTTAAATCAGAATTATTCAAAAATAGAGGGGTAGTAGTATTAGAGACAGAGAAACAACAATTACAATTCACAATACTTGAATATCAAGAAAAACTTCCACAGGATATTCTAGAAACTTATAACAAATTCTTTAAACAAGAGATAATTCAGAGGGCATTTCTTAATATATTTGAGATATTAAAGCTTGATAACTCTCAACTCAGACCATGAGTTATGGAGATATTAGACTTATTCTATAGTTGAGACGAGCAAGAAATAATAGAGGTTTGGGATTGTGAATATAGCCCAAAAGATTACAACAAGATAAGATTTCTCAAAGAGAAGATAGGAAAAAAAGCAAAAGAAATGTATACTTTACAATAAACAAAAGAAAATGATTTTACTAAAAATTTGATGATCTCTAATTGCCACAAAAGACACTAAACAAAAAGTAAACATCTCCTATTTGAAGAAGATTGCTAAATTTCTAAAAACATTCAAAGATGAAACCATTATTGTAACCCATGGCACAGGAAATGTTGGACATGGATTTGTTCAAGAATTTTGATTATCATCAAAAAACCAAAGCCAATTAAGACAGAATTTAGATAAATATTTCGAAGAGATAGACCAAGTTTTCCCTGGATTTAAAAGATTAAGAGTAGAAAACATAATGACCGGCAAGTATATGGTACCAAAACAAGCAAAAATCATCTCTTGAGGAGATATTACTACCGAACCAAAGATAGTATCCTCAGATGATATATTTTCATATTTTTTACATCATGAGAATATTAGAGATGCATTTTTTCTGACTGATGTAGACTGAGTTTTCGACACAGAAGGGAAAATAATCAAAGAGATAGATAAGACAACATTCCATGGCATCAATTTCTGGAACAAAAAATGAGATGTGACCTGAGCTATGCAACAGAAGATATGAAAACTATTTACCAAATCCTCGGACTGAACCAGAAATGTGCGGATCATAAATGGTGAAAATATAGAAAATCTGAAACACATCATTGAGAATAAAACGGGAACAGGCACTAAAATAATAGTATAAATAAGATATCTAGAAAATGATTGATTTTCTCATAACAAATAGCTAAACTAGATTACGAAATGACAATCTTTTGTAAGAGAAAAAGTTTTTTAATAAAAAACGAAGAAAAATACACTCCACACTACATTTAACCATCCATCCACATCCCTATGAAAATCGTCTATTCTCTCCAGCCATCGAGCTTCTGCTTTGGGGTAGAGAAATCTATTCTGGGACTTGCCACGATCATCAAGAATCATCCTGGAGAACAGATTTACTGCATCCACGCTCTCGTACATAATCCCAAAGTGACTGCATCTTTTGAAAAGATGGGAGTTCATTTTATCGAAAGCTTAGATGAGATCACTGATCCAAACGCGATCATCGTCTTCTCGGCTCATGGCACCGATAGGACGATCATCCAACAGGCAAAAGAGAAAGGGAAAGAAGTGTATAATCTCGAATGTCCTTTCGTGAGTAAAATTTACACAGAAGCCGATCTGTTCATAGATAAATGAATTGCGACATTCTTCTATATCGGCAAAGAGCATCATCAAGAAGGGAAAAACGTCATTGCATATATTAGATCCAAAGGAGCAAAGGTATATGTGTTTCAGACTGCAGAAGAGATCCCTGAAATTCCTCCAGAGACTGAAATCGCAGTCCTCTCTCAGACCACACTCAATTTCGAATATGTACAAGAGATCCTCCAGCAAATACAGCAGCGCTATCCTCACGCACATCTGCCAGCCCATTCTGATGTCTGCAAAGCAACATGCGAAAGACAGTCAGTCATCCTGCAAAACCTAGATAAATTTCAGACTTTCATCGTCATCTGAGGCAAAGAAAGCAGCAACACAAGACAACTCTATGAGATAGGAAAAAGAAATGATAAACAGACTTTTTACGGAGAATCGTTCGATGACATCATACAGCATCCTCACGACGAATTGCTTGCTCATGAAACCGTGGCAGTGACGGGTTGAGCATCCACGCCACAAGAAGATATCCAGAAAGTGGTTGATTTTTTCGTAACAAATGGATACAAGGAAGAAATATTGAATTTAAAAAAATCGTAAACAAGAACCTTTCATCATTTTATCACTTCATCACTTGGACACCCCTTCATGGACTGAGAACTTTTAGCAGATCAACCACTAGGACATAAACTGATCAAGAAGGGGTTCTGGTTATATTTTTTTATGATCATCACTGTGCCCGTAGGATATCTTATCAGAGTCATAGTATCCAATAGCCTCTCCATAGAAGACATTGGGATATTTTATAGTGTGCTGGGATTCGTCACCCTAGTATCTGTCTATCACGATCTCGGATTGACAGAAGCACTACAATACTTTCTGCCCAAATATCGACTCGAGAAAAAATATGACAAATATAAAACCATCTTTATTTTGACTTTGATTGCTCAAGTAACGATAGGATGCTTGATCGCTTGCGCTATCTACTTCGGAGCGAATCGACTTGCCATCAATCATTTCAGATCACCAGAGGCCGTACAGATTCTTAGGACTCTCGCCTTTTATTTTATAGGTATCAATTTTATCGGAGTATTTACATCGGTGTACAATTCATTCCAAGATGCGATATCTCTTAGTCTATCAGAACTCACTAGGATGTATACCATCTTATGATTTACCCTGGTTTTCCGACTGACAAAAACACTGACAGTAAATACATTCAGTATAGCACGAATAAGCGGTATCGTAATATGCTTAATCGTCATAGGGATCATCTTTCTCAAGAAATACCGTCACACACTCCAGAGAGGGAAATTCATCCTCTCTTGAGAACTCATCAAGACCCAGCTCAAATATGCACTACGAGTATTCCTAGGTGCAAACATCTGATCCTTGCTAGGCCAAGTCGATCAACAAATCGTCATCAATCTTTTATGACCAAAAGCTGCTGGTTATTATAGTAATTACTTTAGTCTGGTCTCAGTATATACACTTGCCATTTCACCACTGCTGACGATGATATTCCCCATCGTTACCGAACTCGTAACCAAAAAGGACAACGACAAACTTCGCCTCCTTCAAAATACATTATACAAATACTTTTCTGTCTTCGCACTCAGTATTTGAGGATTATTTCTAGCTTTCTGACCAGAAATCGCAGGAGTACTCTTTGGTGCAAAATTCCTATATTCATGAGCATTGTTGGTGTATTCGGCCCCATTTCTTATCATCAATGCACTCTTTATCATCAACTATGGTATCCTGGCTTGACTAGGGAAAGTAAAACAGAGAGTAAAAATATTAGGAATAGCATTATTGGTAAATATAGTTAGTAACATCTTACTGCTTTATTACTTTAAGGTCTGATTACCAGGAGCCGTGATATCCACCATCTTAGGATGGATATTGCTCTGGCGACTGAGTCTCAGAGTTGTCAATCGTAATGAAAAAATATCTTACGATCGAGGATTCTTCATCAAAAATTTAATCATCATCACGGTATTGAGCATCGTATGCTTCACATTTAAAGGGAATTTCATGATAAACAACAACAGCGATAGATGGCATAATATTATGTATCTAGCCATAGTCTTCATAGCATATTATGGTATCATCGGCATAACGAATTCCAAAAGCATCCACATGCTCATCAAAGAGATTAAGGTTTTAAAACGTTCTGTATAAAACATGACAAACATTCTTATCACCTGAACAAGCGGGTTTATCTGATTCCACACAGCGAAAAGATTGTTGGATCTAGGAGAAAATATTATCTGATTTGATAATGAAAATGACTATTATGATGTCGATCTCAAAATTGCAAGAAGAAATATTTTAGAGGGATCTCCAAATTTTAAATTTTATAAATGATCTCTAGAGCACCTTGAAGAACTCCAACTCATATTCGAAGAGAATAAGATCGAAAAAATAATCCATTTAGCAGCACAGTGAGGGGTAAGATATAGCATTACACACCCTTTTACATATATTCAATCCAATCTGGTTGGTTTCCATAATATCATTGAACTTGCAAGACAACATACCATAAAAAACTTTATATATGCTTCTAGCTCAAGTGTCTATTGAGACAATACCAAACAACCCTCAAGCGTAGACGATAGAGCCGATCATCCTATATCACTGTATGCAGCAACCAAAAAGGCAGATGAATTGATCGCATATAGTTATTCGCATACATTCGGACTACCGACCATAGGACTCAGATTCTTCACCGTATATGGTCCATGGGGAAGACCAGACATGGCATATTTTTCATTTACTCGTAAAATTCTCTCAGGAGAAGCCATCGATGTCTATAATAATGGGCATATGAAAAGGGATTTTACCTACATAGATGATATCGTCGACGGAATTATTAAGGCACTTAATTATGAAACCCACTATGAAATATTTAACTTATGAAATGATCATCCAGAGGAGCTGGAACATCTCATCAGCTACCTATGAGATAATCTATGAAAGAATGTAAAAAAGATTTACCTCCCTCTCCAAGACGGTGATGTAATATCGACTCGATCTGATATAGATCATACAAAAGAGAAACTTTGATGGGAACCAAAAACATTTCTCAAGGACGGAATCAAATGATTTGCCGATCGGTACAAATCTTTTTATAATGTATAAACTCATACGTACATGGACAAAGAGATATACGTAAACATATCATTTGATGATTTACATCCAGAAAAGTGATGGGGGGCCATGAACGACAAATGGTTAGAAGAATTGTCTAATTTCAAAGAAAAATGGTCAGATATAAAATATACTTTCTTTACGACACCAAATTTTGAATGAAAAGACGAAAACGAGTATATCTCATTGATAAAGAGGCGTATGCATCTATTATGACTACGCATACCTCTGTTGAAATTCAAGAAACAAGAGAATAATAAATTTCTGATCTCCAAATATCCAGAGTGGATACATTTTATAAAAAAACAGACTGCCGAATCCTTTTTCGAGATTTGCATCCACGGAAATACTCACTATCAAAGGTATGTCCTCCCCCACGCCGAATTTGATAGGTTAAGCAAAGAACAGAATCTGGAGAAAATTCATGACGCTGTGAAGATTTTCCAGACAAATGGGATAAAATTTACCTACTGTTTCAGACCTCCTGCACGATGAGTAAATAAGACATTGAAAGAATCATTAATAGAGAATTGATTCAAGTACCTCTCCCTCGAACCAAGACAGACAACACTATCCTTTGAAAAAGAAAACGGGATTTTCAATATTCCTCAAAACTATTCGATAGAATCATCGACATTTGATAACGTTTTTCAACACCTACAAAAGCATAATTATCTATTCATTAAATGACACATCTTCGAGAAACTAGAGAATGGGATTAGAGAAGAGACTCTTAGAAATTTGAGCAATTTGCTTATCCAACTAGCAGAAAAATACAAAGTAACTTTCATACATATCCATGAGATAGAGAAACTTTATAACGATAATACATTACAGAATGTGAAAAAAATATAGTATAATATTGCCCACATACAATAGGATAGGGTTGTTACAGAAAACCATATATTCTTTATTACATCAAGATCTCGACACGTCACTGTATGAAATCATAATTATGGATGACAATTCAGATGACGGGACCCAAGAGATAGTTGAGAATTTAGCCCAAAAGCATACCAATATAAGATATTATAGAAATGAAACTAACGAGTGACCTTGATACAATAGGAACAAATGATCTAGCCTCTCGCATTGAGAGATCATAATACAGACAGAAGACGATGCGACCTACCCTAACAATTATCTCTTTGAGATAGATAAAGAGATAAGAAGATTACAAAACAACAGAGAGCAGCGAGGGACATTGATTGTTTTACCCAGAAGGACTCAGAATTTTGATGAGTGAATCATCCCTAAACTTGTAGAATTTAGAAGAAACGCCATCGACAAGTTAAGCGCGATATGAAAAAGAGAAATAATATGATGACGAATATTTAGAAAGGATATATATCAAAAAGCTTGATGATATAGATGCCTGCAGATAGGAGAAGACACCGATTTAGTAAAAAGAATAAATAGAATGTGACTGAAAAGCTTTGCCATATATGATACTTTCCGATTTCATTATGAACCCAACTCCTTCCTAAAACTATTCAAAAGGATGTATAGACAATGATTTTATTATAAAGAATATAAAAATACGTTTAAACCAGAGCTTGGACTGACCTGAAAAACATTTTGGATGGGGCTACTAATAGTTCCCATATGACTAATCATGCTATCGATATATCGAGCAGGGGGAGCATTTTTGTTGTGCCTTCTCCCATTATGCTATATATTCCTGGCCATACTGACATTAATCAACCAGGAAATAAGGTTAAGTTACAAACTCATATTAAAGTCTAAGTATAAATATCTTATGCTCTGCAATCCAGTATATTATGGGACTGAGATATACTGAATATTAAGTTGAAGACTGGTGAGAAGTATGCAAGAGAGAAAAAACCTCATCTTCTAGGATACTTCCCTATTTGATATAAGATTCTACACTATTATTCATACCTACGTCTAATAAGGTGATTAGAAAGCAGCATGTTATGTTTTCAACTGTAGTAGCAGCATATCCAATAATCCTACAAAAACGGAAACATATCTGGATATAAGAAAAAATGGTCAAAAGCCTATTATCTTAAACAAGAATAAGCCTCTTGTTTTTTTATAATACAAGCTCCATTTGATCGTCAACAACAGTAAGCATAAATACAGGAGGATAAATGGCGATATCAAGAGAATATTGCCAATGATCAATCAGATAATAAAGAGCAATATCAATACGGTGATAATCATAGGCTTGATGAGGTGAGAGATGAATAATTTTTTATTTGACTTGAGTATTCATAATGAGTTTTTTCCGTATTTAAAATATCTCTCAAAAAGTTCCTTTATGGTTTTATTATTTACGTCAAGAACAATATTTCAATGAGATAATGCATTTTTTTTTGATTCTTTGAGGAATTCAACTGCGATGAATCTATCTTCTCCATTCTTAATATCTTGAATTCAAGATAAATCGATTTTCTTATTTCTAAATAATGTTGGCATATGAGAAGAAGGAATCCTCAGACTTTCTAAATTAGCAGGAGACTTGATAACAGGAGAATAGTAATAAAAGTTTTCTAAGCTCCTTACAATATTCTTATCATCAAAATAGGGATAATAATCTATATAAACAGCATCGACAGCATCATCGTCATTAAAGGGTTTCATAAGCCTCGATACCAAATCTTTTTGCATAGGATAATCTTCCGCAATGTCAGTATCAGAAAACTTGAGGACAGCTCAAGTAGCATGAAGATACCCATTGTACCTTGCGTACCCCACTCACCTATTCTTATCATTGCGGACAAGCCTTATCTTATCAGGAGCCATAGCGCAATACTGCTGTATAATCTCCAACGTATTGTCTTTGCTTCAGTCATCTACAATAACTATCTCATAGTTGGCATAATCCTGATATAACCAGAAATTAAAAAAATTCCTGACATTCTCTCATTCATTATAGGCAGCAGCGATTATGGAAAGTTTCAAGTTCTTCATTATATTTTATTTTCAAAAACGAGAAATAAATTTAGATTACTATATTTAAAAAGTCTGGACAACAGGGAATCAATCCGCTTACACTTATTAAAAACCAGATAAGAAAAAATCAGAAATCTCTTATCCGCAAGTGAGTATCAAGCGAGTTCAAATATATTATTTAATGTACTATAGTCATAAAGATTAACATGCTGTTTGGAGGGGTCTATATAACGTCAAAAAAAACCTTTAATTACATTCATCCAATAGAAAGCATTGGGTGTGGTAACGACGATCCTTCATCCAGGTTTAAGCTGCTGCTTTAGAGTAGAAATAACGCTATAAACGTCAGGCAAATGCTCTATAATCTCACTCATAACAATCACATCAAATTTCTTACCGAAATCAGGCAATGTATAATTATCCTTAAAAATATGGAGGGTTGAGTTTTCTTTTCTAATATTTTTATATTGCGATGTGGCGATATCCAAATAATGATAACGATAATTTACAGGAAGGAATAAGCTAAAGACACCGTCTCATGCTCAATAATCCAAAATATCAATATCAGCCTCCTTATCGATATAATTCAACAAGTAGTTTTTTATATAATCAAATTTGTAGTTCCTGATCTTATCTTTCCCTCGATCATATAGTCATGAATATTCATTTTCATATTTTGCTTTGATAGTATCATAATCCATATGTATCTATTTTTGTAATAAGGTAAAATACCATTTAGCTATATATGCCCAATTATATTTTTCTTTAATTTCGCTTACCGCATTGGCTCAGAGCTTCTTATAGAGATGGTCATCTCCCAAAAGTTTTGATATTGCTCATTGTAACTCTTTCTCGTTGTTATTAATCAATACTCCACAATTTTCAACAAGACTTATCAAGTTACCCATCCTAGTGGCTATGACCGGTAGCCCACAGACCTTATATTCATGAACCTTAATAGGAGAGTAATAGTAATCAAATTTCCTTAGAATCTCATTATTTTTTTCATAGAGAGCAAGTCAGATTCTAGATTTCAATAGGTAATCAAATACCTGTCCATGAGGAACATTATTGAGTAAAATAAGATTTTGAAGTCAATTTTCATGAATTTTCCTTTGGAAGATATTGATCGCTCCAGAGATTATGACTAAAAATCTTTTATGGGGCATCTCTTGCGCCACAGAGAATATGAGATCCATATCATGCCAAGAGGTAGCACTTCATATATAGATCAAGTCATATTCCTTAGTTTGAGTATAATTAATTTGATCAAACACAGCACAATCTACTCACCACCAACCAGTTATATATTTTCATTTCGGCAAATTATAAGCAAAGCTATCATGTGTTCCAAAGAATTGGATATTAAGATGTCACATAATCTTTAATATAAAATTTTGTACTGGCATAATGTATCTCTCATAGTAGATAGGTTCATTAAGCTGATAAATAACCCTTCCTCCAAGCAAAGAAAATATAATAGAAAATATTCCCCCCAGTCTATAAGATCTTTCTATGAGATATTTATATCATAGGATTCTTAAAGAAATAGCCAAAATTATGAAAAAAATGTTTTCCAAAAAAATTCTTATGAGATATTGATGTAAAAGTTTGGGTATACTCAAGGAAGATACTTTCGTGAAGATATGCTTATCTAATCTTTGATGAGAACCATTCTGAGAGATTAAGAGAACCGCATCATAATAGTTTTGCAGATACTTAACTTCTCATAGCGTATGTGCCTTCCCTCATTCATTCTTGGATATATCTACATCTGGGGCAAGATATATTATTTTCCTAAAAGCCTCTGCCATTTGATCAGATTAGTATCTAAAATAAATCTCTTAGCATTCTGATATCATTTATCGACAATCGTATCATACAGGGAATTGTCGCTCATCAAGGCATTGATTTTCTGATAAAGTTCATGCTCATCCAGTGGGTTTTTGATAATGAATGCCGAATCTCAGATCACTTCTTTCAATCAAGAATTGTTAGTGGAAATAACCGGGCAACCACATGCTTGTGCCTCTATAGGGGGCCTCCCAAATCATTCAAATAACGAGGGGAAAATGAACACATCAGCAATATTGTAAAATTTTACAATATCTTCATCATCAAAGATAGTATCTATAAACACACAATCCAATGCATTGGTTTTAGCAAAATCTAGATGTTTTTTCCTATTGCTAGATATAATAGGATTTCAAATCTTGATAAAAAGATAATTACCCAACAACGTCAAAGCCTTGAGAATAGTGATGATATTTTTTCTATCTTCTTCTGATCAAATATTCAAAATAATTCTCTTGTTCAAGTCCTCTTGTTTTATCCCATACTTATCAAACAATTGTCTCCTCATGAGATGACTATCTATAGTGAGAGGCTTATAGACACTCTGGTCAATGACATTTGGGATTACCTTGATTTTTTCTTTATCTATTCATAAATCGATTAACGAATCTCTAGTAAATGCCGAAGGAGTGATAATTTTATATACCTTATTCAGCTTTTTATATGATATCCCTATAATTTTAAAATATATTTTTTGCAAAAAACTCTGTTTTTTTGCTGTCAAAGCATAATCTCTGATATCATGTATTATGAAGATGATATTTTTTATCGGATAAAAAAGTATCGGTAATCGTCCCTCGTCATAAAATATCTTAGTTGTTCTCCTATGGAATAACAACCTGATAGGAATAATTACAAACTGGAATATCATCCTCAATAGCGAATTCGCCTTAAAAGGCATCCAGAATTCTTTTATATCAAAGTCCCTTTTAAGCTTGGAGATATAGATACTACTATATTTTGCTATTCAACTATTCTTGTATTCTAAGGGTCAACAAAGCCAATAGATCATATATTTCTTAGAAACAGATAAATAAGCTACTTACCGATAACTGCCGTTCACCAGTTATCACTTAGAGGGAAAAAGGAGATATTGTTTTCAGTACAAAATTGGTGAACAGCTCTTCTCACTCACTTATAGTAACTATTGTTATAGTCATGAATAAAGATATAGCCTCATTTTACTAGTTTTGGATAAAAGAAACATAGTCCATCATAGGTGGGCTTATAGAGGTCTGGATCTAGACTAACAAATACAAAAGAGGTATCAATTCATATAGCAGTATCAGGGAAATATCACTTTCTTATAACACATCCATTGGGATATTTCATTTTTTTGAGCACCAAATCGACACTGGTAAGAGAAAAATCTTGATCACCAGAAGAATATTTCTGTTGCTTTTCTACATCGGTATCCTTTGATGAAAATCCCTCAAAGGTATCAAAAAGATAAAGAGTCCTGTCAGGGAAGAGTTCGTTTATTTTCGATGCAGAATCTCACTGAAAGACGCCCAGCTCTGCAACATCTCATAATAGTCCCTTTTCTTTTATCTCATGGGCTACTAGTTCAAAAGAGGAATATCTCACAAAATCTCGTCATTTATATGAGAGATCAAGATATCTTTTTCTTCACAACGATTGCATATCCATCCCAACATAATATCAGAATTTCAGACAAATTTTTTCCACAAGAGATAACAGACGCTTTAACATGGAGATACCTTATACAATAAAACACCTAGTCAGACGACTCTATGAAATCCTTGTTTGCACGATCATAGTCCTCTGGAATTCAGATATCAATGAAATAATTATCATAGATCACTCACTGATAATGATCAGCAAGACATCTTTTCATAAAAACATCGTTTTCTAGAGAGAACTTTTCCGGTAAAGAAAGTCATGCAAGATAATCCTTCCTGATACCATATATTCATGCATTTATATTCCCACTTTCGACGAATTGTTTCTCCTTAAATTGGATGATAGTGCTTCATTGCAATAGAACATTACCATATCTATCAAAGCTTTCCATTGGTTTAAGTGCTATGGTCACATTAGCATGCGCTTCGGTGTGCCTTTGATAAAAATCATTTAGATCGATAGCGAAATACGTGTCCCCATTGACCACGAGAAAATCATTTCAATGTACAAAAGTCATTGCCAATTTTATTGCACCCCCTGTTCATAATGGGACATTTTCGATCGAATAGACAAGTGGGACTCATTGATAACTAGCACCAAAATAATCCATGATGACTTCATGCTTATATCAGACCGACAAAATAATCTTAGTAATTTTGTTCGTCTTGAGGATAAAGTCTAAAAGATATTCCAGAAACGGTTTAGATCAGGCAATCGGGACCATGGGTTTAGGCAAATCTTTCGTGAGATTAGCCAATCTAGTACCCAATCATCCAGCCAAAATTATCACTTCCATTGTGTCACGTTATAATATAAACACGGCAGTCATTTATAGATCATAGCGTCGAAAAAACATAGCCACTATTTCCTAAACATTTCTCTCACAAATCCATACCCATACATAAATGGATGCGCAAAGACAAGGATGAACACCTTCAGAGACTGCCAGGATTTTGTCTTTTTTATGTTTTCCACGAAGACTGCTACAGATAAGAAAAAGACAAGGATATACGGGATCAAAAATATTGGTCATTGAAGAGGCAAGAGGATAATCAATAATAAGGTGTAAAGAAAGTATCAGACAGAAAGAGGCACATATATCCTAGGGAATGCCTTATGTATTTTGCAAGTACGCGCAGCTCATTCTCCATATGCCACTAGATGACGCAGGAATTCACATACGGTCTCGTTCTGACGATGATAGATTTTAGCTTCGGGAGCGTAAGCTAATTTATATCAGTCTTTTCTAATCCTGAAATTGATCTCTATATCATCATTATTAAATGCATACCTCGTACTATACATATATTTTTTGATTACATCAATCTTATAGATACTATTATACCCAGCCAGAGATTCCACAAATTGGACATTTTCCATAACGGCGAAAGCAGGATTTCACATAGTCATAATTCTACTTGTGAAATAATAATTGATCATCAGCTCCCTGCTGGAAATATGTCATTGCGTCTCTACCAGTCTAGGTCATCCGGCAGCGACAATAGTCGCATCAGTTCAATGTATCTTATGGACTAGTCTCTCCAGCCAATGCAGGTCCGCTCTACAGTCGCCATCTATCCATGCTATATATTCGGATCTAATAGACGCTTCGACAATGATAACATTCCTGCCAAAAGAAGGTCAATAGGGAACTCCCTTTCGCTTATTAGGATATTCTCTTTCATTGATTACTTTATGAGTAATATGTTCACGTTGAAGGAAATCAATTGAGAACTCCCTAGTATGATCGGTAGATCAGCCATCTGCGATGATAATCTCAAAATTATCTTTTCCATATGACTGCTGAACAAGATATTTTAAAGTACCAAGAATGTACTTCTCCTCATTTCTTACTATAATTCCAATCGTTACATAGGGTTTAGTTCACATGAGTAGAAAATATACTTATGATAAATAAAAAAAACATAATGCTCGAAACAGACAGATAGCTAAAGGGAATCCTTTAATGCCTGACTGTTTCATTTTTTAGCTATATAAGATCACGCCTCTGATAATATAATAAACGAGTCTGTTATCGCATCAATAATAAGCTTCCTTTTGCTAAAGACAAGATTATTTTTATCATCATTGATGAGATAGGGATTAGTATTTACCACTTTTTGTTGAACAAGTAGTTCACTGATCGCATCTCGACTCCCTATATCAGACCAGGTAACATCCATAGGGCACATGGTTATATTCGAGGCTTTTTCCATCACAGCACAATCGATAGAGATAGCTTCCAATGAATCAAACCTCATTAAAAAATCAGAATAAGATCATTGCATACTCGTAAACAAATCAGGACAATACTGAGCAAAAGATTCCTTGATGGTTTTGATCGTAAACATGAATATGCCAGCATTCCATAAATAATTTCATGAATCAAGATATTTTTGTGCAGTAGTTAGATCTGGTTTTTCTACATACTCTATTACTTTACACAGACCAGTTTCAGCATCTGATGTTCTAGGCTCTACATTGATATATCCATATCACGTTTCAGGAGTATGCGGTGCGATTCCAAATGTTACGATACTTCCCTTCTCTGCCTCGGGAATAGCGATTTGGACACATTTGATAAAAGCTCCTTCAGGAGCAATAATGTGATCGGATGGTGCAATAAGAATGACTTCTTCGGGCTTACAGCCTACCACATCTTCTAGATACTTAACAATCAGTGCAATTGCTGGCGCCGTGTTCTTTCTTTGTGGCTCCAAAATCAATTTATCTTTATCGCAGCCAATCTGCTGAAGAATTTTATCTCCGTACTTCTGATTACTAGAGAAATAAATAGAATCTTTATCTCAATCTATCTTCTGAAGCCTTGCAAATGTCTCTTGGAGTAAAGAGCGATCAGAAAAAATGGAGATAAATTGTTTAGGATTTTCTTCCGTAGACACTGGCCACAATCTCGTTCCGCCTCCTCATGCAAGGATAACTTTTTTCATAACGAATATTATAAAGATTGGATAAAATTCCATCCATCACGAATAGCATCTTCTACACTTCTTGTCGACTTCCATCACAGCGCAGTTGTTGCCTTATCCGGATTAGCATAAACACTAGTTGCATCACCAGGTCTTCTCGGGCAAATTTGATAAGGTAATTTTTTTCATGTAACTTTTTCCGTAAGCTGGATCATTTCCATCACACTTGTTCCCCTTCCCGTTCCCAGATTTATCACATCAAAGCTTCCCGCATTATTCGACTTTTCAGTTCCCAAACTTTTCAAAGACTGAAAGGCACAAAGATGGGCTTCTGCCAAGTCCATGACATGCAAATAATCTCTGATACAAGTACCATCCGGCGTGGCATAATCATTTCATCGTACAGACAGATAGGTATATTTACCTAGAAGAACTCAATAGATGTAGGGCAAGAGATTACCCGGGACTCAGCGAGGAGACTCACCTATCTTACCACTAGGATGGGCACCGATAGGGTTGAAATATCTTAACGCTATGACACGAAATCCTAGATGCATAGTGAGATCTTGCAACATGATTTCAATCATGAGTTTGGTAGATGCATAAGGATTAATCGTCTTAAGCGGTGTGGACTCAGTATATGGAGGATCCACATGCATCGAATCATACACGACACAACTTGATGAAAATACGAGATTTTTGACTCCATAATGAACCATCAATTCATAGAGTACGATACTGCCAAGGACATTATTGTCATAGTACAGAAAAGGCTTTTCGCAACTCTCCCCTACTGCCTTAAATCCAGCGAAGTGGATGACCGCATCTATAGAATGAGTTTCAAAAATTTTAGACAATTCTATTTTATCTCTGAGATCACATTTGTAAAATGAAACCGGTTTAGCAACCAGCTCATTGATTTTCTCCAATACGCCAATTTCACTATTGGATAAATTATCTACGATCACCACATCGTATCCTGCATTTGCAAAGACTACAGCCGCATGTGAACCGATATATCCCAGTCATCACGTAATAAGTATCGTCTGCATATGCCAGATTTAAAATTAAAAAAACCATCGTTCTATCGCTTGTCCTCCACCAAGGAGGGTTCCTTCACCTATCGTTCTAAAACAAAGAGTTCTGTACCGGCTCCGTCATTTTCTTTTTCAACTCATCTACAAATTTTTCAAAAGAATGGAATCCATATCTTTCCACAAGTATCTTTTTGATCTGATTGAAGTCTAAATTTAAATGAAACTGATCCAACTTCACGTCTTGGATACCGGGGATCGTATGGAGCTGAATCAAATCTTTACTCCGATACGCATCATCTTTTCCATCTATCAATTTTTGTTTTACACTTCCTGTAATCTCATCGATATGCTCATAAATAGCATCTAAATGTTGATATTTTTTAATGAGCTCAGAAGCCTGTTTTGGGCCAATCCCCGTCACTCATTTGACGTTGTCCGAACTATCACCGATCAATGCGAGGTAATCCAAAATATACTGCGGCTCAAACAAAAACTCCTGCATAAATAATTTAGTATCCGTCCTCGTTCCTTTGATCGGGTCTACTTCAAAGACATTTCTTTCCAAAAGCTGTTTCAGATCTTTATCAGAGGAATAAATGTCTATAATGATATCATTTTCATCCTTATACTTTCTCACCAAGCTCGCAATGATATCATCCGCCTCATAGCCATCTACCGTCATAAAAGGGATCCCAAGTTCTTCTACGATCTGCTTGGTAACAGGGATCTGATGTTTGAAATCGTCATCCATCTTTTTACGATTTGCCTTATACTCGGGGAACGTTTCATGTCTGATCGTCTTGACCGGAGCGTCTCGAGTGATGACGAGATAGTCGGGTTTTTCTTGAAAGATTTTGAACAACATACGGAAAAATCCATAGACTACATTCGTATTGTGCCCGTCCTTATCAGTCAAAGGAGGAAACGCATAATATGCTCTATAGAGAAATCAGGATCAATCTATGACAAGAAATTTCATAAGAAGGGATAGTGAATAAATGTTGATATGTATAGAATTTTAGGTATAAAATACAACTCAGAATAGAAATTAAGGATGAAGGATTAAGAAGTAAGAAGTATGGAGTATCTTTTGAATAAAAAAATACCGCCACTCTTAATTCTTAATAGCAA
This sequence comes from uncultured bacterium, assembly GCA_903918675.1. Taxonomy (GTDB): domain Bacteria; phylum Patescibacteriota; class Gracilibacteria; order Absconditabacterales; family Absconditicoccaceae; genus CAJBLF01. Next base: position 7,835 of record CAIXFE010000069.1, on the reverse strand, counting down.
AGCCTTAATACTTAATTCCATAAAAACATTTATCTAATCATCCTTTCTTTATGGTCAGAATCCAATCTCCCGAAGCTATGTTTGAATTCTGAAAACAATTAGCCAAAGAGCACAAGATTTTGCTATTGCAAGGAGAACTCGGCGCAGGAAAAACATTGCTTGCCAAAGGATTTGCACAAGGATTAGGTCTGGACCCTCATCACGTACAGAGTCCCACCTACGCATACCTGCAAACTCATGGGAACAGATTGCTTCACATCGACATGTATAGGATAAATGAATACAGCGAACTCGTAGAAAAAGGCATCCTTGCACAGATACAAGAATACGATCACATCGTCATTGAATGGCCAAAATTTATTGAGCGCTTATGACTATCATCATATGCAGTAATAACCATTGAGAAAATTTCAGAGGATGAGAGAGAGGTAAAAATCAGTGAACAGTTAACAGTGAAGAGTGAATAGTGTATGTGTTTTTTTATATAAAGACTCCGCCACTGTTAACTGTTAACTGTTATCTGTTAACTGTTAACTGTTATCTGTTAACTGTTAACTGTTAACTAAAAAAAGACTCCAAGCGAAACAATGCCTGAAGCCTTCTTTATATTGAAGAAAGTAATTATTTATTCACCCACATCGAGATTATATTCTTGCATGGCATGAGTAAATTGCGTGATATGGTACGTAGAGAGATTCTGCTTACATGAATTATCATCATCTCTAATGAGCTTCAGGATAACCAAGAAGTTATCAAATTTCTTAGTAATTTCCGTCACTTCAGTAGTGGTTAATTTGGTATCCTTTTCTACTTTATTCATGATCAATAAGGTAAATGCATTTACGATAGTTTTAACGGTATCTTTTTTGAAGGTAGGCATATTGAGCGTGTAGGTATTTTTACCGATATTCAAAGTAATTTCATTATACACAATACCTGATTTGCATGCATTGAATTTATTGATCTCATCTTTCAAGGTGGTCGCCAATTGGGCCAAATCACCTGTGAGATTAGATCCCGTTGTGTACAAAGCATAGTGGAAAGTAATAGTTCACGTTGAGCTCACTAGGAAGGACCCAGAATAGTTGACAGCATTTCCTACCACATCACTGACAGAAAGCTGAAACACATATCACGTATTTGCTTGTAACCCTGAGAAAAGATACTCATTGCCTGTCTGATAACTTGTCGCCGTCCAGGAAGTGACATCGCCTCATGGAAGTTGATAGTGAAGAGTGAAACGAGCAAGTTCATTAGTAGTAAAGGACAGCCCCATACCTCCAGTCAAACTTCCCGTCAATTGTAAGGAAGAAACTACTGGAGCAGTTTTATCGAAGGTCAAACCACCAGTTCTGATCATCGTGGATCAGACATTCCCAGCAAGATCTGTATATGCAATAGTATAGGAAATCAATCCATCAGAGAAGCCAGAAGATAATACTTGTGTATATGTATACGTCAAACCATCCTTACTCTGTAGAGTAGCTCATGTTCATCAGATGTTGACCACGACGCCACTTAGCTCCTCGCTTGCAGTAAAGACTAATTGTACTTCAGCGCCCAGTCACAAGGGACCAGAAACGACCTCATCTGAGGAAAGAATCATTCATGTGATAGTAGGTATACTATTATCGATGGTAAAGGTATCTCCTGTATACAAGGCAAGACCAGCTTGGTCAAGCAATCTTACTTTGTATCCTGTCCAGGCATTTAGATAAACGCCACTTGCTACCCCCGTATAAGTTATTACTCCACTCGCATTCCAGACAGTATATAATCCAGAGATAACTAATCATGAAGCATTAGTAGTCCCTGAAAGAAGCAAGGAATTAAAGTTGAATCACGTAGCCACTGAGCTAATAGTCCCAAGGGACACCCATTGTTGATTATGATCTCGTAACTGAAGCGTAAACATTTTAGGTGCACCTGCAGACATGCAATCAGTAGTAAGATAAGATCGTTGGAAAGGAATTGTTCAGGTCAAGATTGCGCCAGACAAAGAAGTAGTCCATTGGATATCGTTTGAATCACAGATTCCATTGGCGACAATCTGCTGGTTGGCAAGTTGGGAAATGTTTCCTGTATCAGGACAGACTAGAGTTCCTCATGTCCAATATCCTCCCGTTAATTCACAAGTTTGATATTCTCCTGTATAATATTGTCCCGTAAGGACACAATTTTGGACAGGATCTACATAGGTCTGATCTACCAAATTACCACTATCATCCAAAGTACCTCCGGTATAATATCACTCTTGAGTGACCGTACAATCTTCAGTCCCTCCTGTAAGATATCCTGGGATAGTTGTACATGTCTGAGTCTGTCAGGTAAACTGCTGACCTGTCATCACGCAACCTGTTTCTTGATCTGCGAATGTAGTGTGATACATAGTCGTGATACCAAACCCAGCCAAGAGGACAAACATCGTTTTGACCAAAGCGAAACCACCAAATATTCAGAATAAATATTTCTTATGGTGCTTGTGGATATGGCATCCAAGCGCTTTAGCATGTCTCGTGACATGATGGAAAAGAGTGTTTTTCATGGGAGTAGAATAGAGTATAAAGTGAGGAATCATAACTTACTAGTAATTATACTCCAAAACGAAATTTTTGCAAATTTTACCACCTATATTTTCGCCAATAAATCTTTCAGCTTAAGAAGTATCGATAATGCGCTGTCGTCACTCCCTGTCCCTTGAATTGACACAGTGGGAACTGCGGTTTGCGGAGTCGTAAATCCAAAGATATGTATCAAAAGCTGAGCAAATTCTCATCTAGACATATATTCTTGATCGGCTTGTTGTACATTGTACGAAAAAGTCTTTCACGTTGCTTTGCTCAAAATAGTGAACACTTCATATTTCGTAATAGGCGCGTCTGGCATAAAATAATCCTGGCCTCTTTTGTTGACCATAAGAAAATCTATCAGATGATTGTCGTAAGCGTAGTAGACAAAAGGCGAATAGGAAGACTGGCTAACGTCAACAAACGGGGAAGTAAACCCAGAAACATAGGAAGCACTCAAGGTCTTATGATCCCTGTAGAGCAGAGAATTCACCAACATAATAGTAAAATCATAGCGATGAAGATCGTTAGTGGGATAAAAAGAAGCGGTATCTGTGGAAACAATTCACAATTGAGCTAAAGTCATTATCGCTGACTGATACGGACTGTCATAGATATCTTGGAACGGCACCTGATATCAGGATTGAAAAGGGATAATACCATCAGTGGTAACCCCTCGTGCCTTCACCAAAAGCTCTGCAACGTCAGCTCTTGTCAGTGCATCTTCAGTACCTATGTTAAGCATCTGGACCAACCCTGTAAATTCATAGGAAACATTCGCAAGTATCTGTACAAAATCCTGAGAGCTAGCAAACTTCTGAAAGTCTAAAGGCTGTATATGAGCTAAAAATCATAATTGTAAGGCTGTAGCCACATATCTACTTGGCAAACTATTGTCTCCTGAGAAAGCTCACTTCACGGACAATCATTGCTCACCTGTAACCCCATACCCGACCTTATCACGGTAAAGATCTACCGTCATCTTGATCAGATCATACAAGCGGAGGTAATTGTCTGGATAAAACTTTCATTGAGTTCAAGCGACGATCCTCTCTTTTGCCAAGAGATTGATATACGAAGCATGTGGATCCCCTGCAATGTCAGAAAAGAAGTTTTTGATCTGTACACTAGTAGGGAGAAGCGCATCGGCATCCAAAGCCCCGGTAGTAGATACGGTAGGAGAAGCAGAAGAAGAAAGTAATGAGCTTCAAGCGCTACGACCATCTACAAGACCGACTGCCTCCTGCCAAACCCCAGCAAGTCTCTGTCCCAAAACGTGACCAAAATCTGCTAAACTTTTTTGTCATGCAGGAGTAACCGTTTGGACGCCTGACGATAACGAAAAAGACTCCTCAGAAAGAGAAGCATAGGAAGCAAATGTGGACGCACCAAGGAGAAGACATGCTCGACAGAAAGCGAGACTAAGAACTGTTTTTGCGTTTTTGTTTGTTGGTAATTTCATAGAGAGGGTAAGAAATTAAACCACTGGGAGTATACACCTTTTTTCTGATTTGTCAAGTGCTTGTTTTGCAGAAGGGAAGACAATTAAAAAATCCCTGGTTGGAGCCAGGGACTTGCAATCATGGACATTAGCCACTAAAAACTTCAAAGTTTTTCAGAATAAAAACAGAATTTTAATACTATTTTTTAATTTTGGGCAGTACAGGAACAATGTTACAAACAATTCCTTTTGCCTTAAAATAATTAACCATAGCTTCAACTCACTTAACCCCCTGAGGATTATGATCAGGTGCGTCACCAATCAAAAAGACATAATCTGCTGCTTTTCACACGGACGTATTTGATTTCGATTCTTGTCCAGAAATAAACTTTTTAGCGGCAGTTCGTGGAGCCTCCTCCATATCTACATTTAGAGTCGTATCTCCTTCTAATGAACAAACTTGATTCTGCTGCTTTTCATGACTTTTCGCGTTCTTAAAAACTTGTTTCATAATATCCTTTGAAGATAAACCATCTCCATATTCTGCCACAGGCAGATAGAAATTTGGACAATTAATATCCGTAAATGTGCTTACTGCGACCTTTCATCAATCTGATTTAAGTTTATCAATGATTGATAGAACAGCTTTTTGAATGTCATGCAAATCATTATCTACAGTCATAGAAGTAGTCACATCAATGAGAAAACAGACACTGCTTCAAGCAGGAATATTAGTCAAAATTTCTTTAGACAATTCTTCTGATGTTTTATTTGCTCCCACAATGTACATTTTCCCATGAGTTTTAGAAGCAAGATACTTAGATGATTCCAAAAATACTTGTGTTGTAACATCTTTTCCATCTCGTTTAAATCATGGGACGCCCACACAATATCCTTCATTATCAGGAAGAGATTTACTCAACACTGCTATAATTGAATCGCTCATTCTTTTAAATTTGCTGTGAGCGGCCTCATAAAGATCAAAATCCTTACTAGCATCATAAACACTTTCACTTTTCCTATCATATTCTTTCTTTACACTATCCATTGAATACAAGATTTTCATCGCTGTTATGTTACTCTCATGATTATATTTCATATCAACTCATTTTGGAAAAATATTCAATTCTGCCTTAGCTAAACTATCCGATTTCTGTTTTTCATCTAATGCTTGTTGATTATTAGTACCACATGCCGAAGCAAGAAGAGAGGTAGCAATAAAAAGATTCCTTATGGTCTTTCCCATAATAAAATATATAAAGAAATAAAAAACTTCGTGTAATGCTTATATTTATAAGCACACAAATGTCAAGCCTTTTCGCATTAAATACTCACTAACAAGAAACAGGCTCAAGAATTAACAATCATCGATTGATCGAATTTATTATTTTACAGCCAATAAGGATAAAAATAACTTCGACTTGGAAAGAATGGAAGAATAAGTAAAAAACAATTTGTTCCGGCTTACCGGAACGTAATTGGTAATTTACTCACCGTCGTTCGTGTGATTAGTAATTACGATCAATTACAACCCCGCCTTGCGGGGTAAACTCCGCGAAATTACGCCGAAGGCAAATTACAATTTTTTAATCTTCCAATCTTTTAATTTTTTAATCTCTTCATCGATTATGAAATACGAAATCAAAACCATCGCCTGAATCCAGACCATCTTCGCTCCTATGGAGGATGCAAATTCCACTACGATAGAGATCATGTGCAGAGCTGGAAGTATCTACGAAACCAAAGAAAATAATGGTATCAGCCATTTTCTAGAACATCTCTTTTTCAAATGAGGAAAGAAATACCCTACTCCCAAGTCCGTAGCCGAAGCGGTAGATAAATTTGGTGGAGAGTTTAATGCCTATACTGCTGATGAATACGCAGGCTATTACGTGAAATGCGCACCAGAATTCGTACATCAAGCTATCGATGTCCTCTCTGATATGATGCTCAATCCTATATTCCCCAAGGAAGAACTTGAAAGAGAGAAATGAGTCGTCATCCAAGAATTGAAAATGTATGAAGATAATCCTATGGCTATGGCGATGCAGAAATGGCAAAATTATTATTTCTGAGAGAATAGCTATGGAAGACCGACTATCGGGACTGAAGAGAATATCAAAAGTTTCACTCAAGAGATGCTTTTTGATCACAAGACCGACCTCTACGCCAAAGACAACCTCATCATCACCGTAGCAGGCAAGATAAGCGATCCGACCGCAGTAGAAAACCAGCTTTCTCTCCTCTTCAAAGACCTCCCTCAAACCAAAAGACTTCAGAAACCAGCGTTTCCAAACGCGCTTCCTCATGAGAAGATAAGCTTCTTCGACCAAAAGAACGAACAGAATCATCTCATTATTTCAGCCCCCGGAGTAAAGGGAGATGATGAAAGAAAGTACGCTGCCAGTATCTTAGCCACGATCTTAGGAGGCAATATGTCCTCCAGACTTTTCCAAAACATCAGAGAAAAACAAGGCTTGTGTTACTACATCAAAGGAATGCATCTGGCGAGTGAAGACACGTGAGTCTTCCTCATTAGGGCTGGAATAGATAAACAAAGGTTTGACTTCGGAGTGGAGAAAATTTTTGAAGAGATAGAAAGGATAGCCAATGGAGATATCACGCAAGAGGAATTTGAAAATGCTATCGGCTACAATGAAGGGCAGATCCAAATGGGGATAGAATCTTCAGATGAGATGGCGAGTTTCTTGGGTAGCCAATATCTGATATATCATAAGGTAGAGACCCTAGAAGACATCTTAAAGAAATACAAGAAATTGACACTCCAGGATATCAAAGACATCGCAGGGATGATCAAAAGGGAAAATTGTTATCTATTTTATATTAAGTAAGATTTAGTCCGGATCCTCAAGATCAGTGGGATTCTCTAAATTTGGTTTCTCAAATGATTTTTGGAGGAAATCAAAATGTTCCTGCAACCAGGACATATCTTTCAGTTCAGAGAAAAATTCGACGCACTCATCATGAGAAAATTCTGGAGAAAACTTACTTCGCTTGTCATCAATCTCAGCTAAATGAGCATCATAGAGTTCCCTTGGATATTTGTCCTTGATATCATCATTTGTTAGCATTTTCTGTATTTTTTTTTGGATCTCAGCAGGAGAAAGGAGTTCTTCTTTGTACTTATGCTCCAAGTCATAGGCCAAGAGAAACCTTCTCTGAAGACTCATAAGGATATCCGCCTTGGTCATATAACGCTGAAGATCAACTTCATCAGTACCATTTAATCCGGCTTCGCGCTTCATTTTCTCAAGCTTCAATATTTTATTTGGAGAAATAAGCGCAGTTATTTGTCTATGGAAGGATTGAAATGGCTCATGAAAACATTTATTCTGATCTAAATAGGAGCGTTTATTCCTTTCATAATTTTCAAATGCCAGAAAGAAAAGACTCAGTGACGATTTTGTGATAGATGCAATATCCGCGTTTTCTTTTACTTGAGTATGAAACATTTCCAATCCAAACTGCTGATCTGCCAATTGATCTTCAAGTTCTAAATTATGAAGTAAGACATTCTCAGAGATGCCCATCAAATCTTTTATTCTCTGAGAGAACCTCGTAATAGCCTTTTGAATACGAAGATCATCATGCCTCCTATTTCTTCATGTGATAGTATATAAGTTATATAATTTCAGTGCAACAACTTTCGCAGAAGTAGCTCATTGTATTTCTTCGATAATATTCTTAGCCTTCTTAGGGATGCTCGCTCAATAATCAGACCATGATATCTCTTCCAACATAGATACGAGTTCTGTGATTATTCCCTCATAAGCAGTCTTCTTCCCTTCCATCTCATCCAAGATATG
>CAIXFE010000068.1 GCA_903918675.1 uncultured bacterium | reverse complement strand
GTATACATCATGCTATAGGGAAAGAATTGTCCGTAGACTCATTCTGCTTTCATCTTTTCTTTGAAACGAGCAACAGTTTGGGAGTATTCTTCTTCAGAGTACTGCTTATTGAAGATGCAGAATCTCTTGTGCTTTAGACCAACGCATGCGAAGCAATCGGAACAATTCTGGCAAGAATCTAGATATTCTGAGTCTCTGCAATTAGCGCAAAAAGAAGAGAAATGCAAATTGTAGCAATATGAAGATTGATTGACCATATGGCAGAGTTCCATGTCTAGAAACCCCATGCAATCAGTACAATATTTATCACGCAACCCTCTGATACTATTGTAACAGACCTCTGACTCCTGCACAAAAAACGAATTGGCACAGACTTTACAGCTATCAAGGAAATTCCCCGTACAACGTTCCACTTGATAATTGAGGACGTTGAGATGGATGGCTTGCGTCGATAAGCACTCTGCAAAATATTTTTTGAGTTTTTTAATCTCCTCTCTAGAATACAACTTATAGGCCTTTATTTTCTCTTCATATTCTTCTTTGCTATAGGGGGTATTTAAAATGCAATATTTCTGGCCTCTAAGATTTCGGCAAAGGAAACAATGTGAACAATTTTGGCAATCGTAGATAAAGGAGCTATCCTGGCAATCTCTACAATTAAGACCTCGGAATACTTGATAGCAATTGGAACAATCCGTTGAACTATAACACAGCTGACAATCGAAACAGAAGACGACATCGAAACAATTATCACAACTCACATTTCTGTAAGTATAGAAAAGTTTTTCTCATTTATCCAAGGAAAAAGACAGATAGCAGTCTTTGGAATTCCAGACATCATCACAAAATTCACAATTGGTATTTTGCTCGCCTAGCTGATGAGGACGTGGCGTTTTTTCTTGTAAGGTTTGAAGCTGAGCAAAAAATGGGACATCCCGATCCACATCCTGACTTGGAGCTGTCCGTCCATCTCCGTCAAAATATTTCTTTTTGTACACTGGGAAACGAGCATTTTCTGGGTAGATCGTAATGATCGTCTCTCCTGAGAAATCACATTTTCTTTTGTACCACTTCCCTACGGAGGGCCAGAACGACAATAGTTGTCTCGCGCGTTCCTCAAAACAGATCTCGGGCACGGGCACTCAGATTTTATCTAACAACTGTTTATATCCTTGGGTAATAGAAAATTCTTTGCCAGTGATTTTGCATATTTTGGTTTCGACGACTGTTTCGTCCATGAATTAAGATAGTTTTGAAAGTTAAAATGCTATGAAGGTTGAAAGGTTTGTTTTGAAAGTTCTCTTGTTTCGGGGTTGATGGACTTTTTAACCTGCAACCCATTAACCAACCTGTAACTTGAAACCTGCAACCTGTAACCGATACTATCCATATATTTCCTTATTATAACATTGTTCACAATAAACAATTTCTGGTCTTTCTGGTGCATACGCTGTCTTGATGTCGGCCCCACATTTATTGCATCTTCTGTCAAAAAGTTTTCTCGGATTTCTACGTTTGAGTCTGTCCATATGCCTCTGGTCTGGATGACGTCTTGGGAGAGGGATCTGATTTTTTCTATAAAATTCCAATTCTCATTTCATGATCCTAAAGGGCTTGTGAGTGATCTCACATTCGATGGCTTGCTGGAGAATATCATCAAAAGTTTCTTTGATATCTTTGGGTAAGTCTTTGGCTTGGAGAATTTTATCTACTTGAGGGAAAGGAGCGACATAATCAGATCGATTGAATCCTAGAGGGACAACCTGAGCTTTCTCCGATGGGAAATGTTCTTGTGCTACGGTCTCATTGTAGCCGAAGGGACTGACTGCGGGAGTGAAAAATTCTCCTCGCTCTCCCGTGGATTGCATATGCGTGATGATCTTAGCGACGAGCGCTTCGTATTCTTCTTTGGTATATTGTTTATTGAAGATACAATAGGATTTGTTACGCAGGCCGACGCATCAGAAAATATCTTCACAATTGAAACACAGATCTGAATAGTAGGCATTCCTAGAATGCGAGACAAACGTACAAAAGGCTGCAGTATTAAGTTTTTCTACCCCGAGAGAATAATACACGAGATTACTCGTTCCCATACCATAGATATCATGGCAATCCTTGCTCTCAAAAATCCATGTAGAATACGCGCAATCCTCCAATTCAAAAGCGTCAAATACCTTGTAGAGATTTTTGGAATTGATGATATAATTTCATAGGCAATTATGAGAATTGATATTTTGGAGATAACGATGAGGCTGTCCTTGAGCGAATTGCTTGAACTTATATCCTAAGTCTGCCAGGCTATCAGCATTGGTGATCATCAGCTTAATTTTCTCTTCTTCATATTGGTCTCTAGGATATTCTTTATTGAAGATATGAAATGATTTGTTGCGCAGACCGATACAGCCGATGCAATTGCTACATCAGATACAATCTGAACAATGAAGTAAATTATTCGACTCTTGACAAGAATCGCAGTATTTACAGCCATAGATCTTGTCGCTATCCAAGCACTCATATGAGGTTTCGGAATCCTGTACTAAAGTGCAATCGAAACATTTATTTAAGCGATTGGAATGAGAGACATGCATACATTCTTCACAGCCCGTCACGACGAAACATAGATAACAATTTTTGTTGTCATAGGCCTGTTGGCAGTAGTGGCTGTTTTCTGGATTGACGTTGAAAAGCGCTATCCTAGGTACAGCTCTCTGCAAGACTTTGAACTGTTCATCGAAGGTTTTGCTGAAATCGAAATCGACTCCATACGTAATCCCGTCTCGTTTGTCTGATCGTCGGATCTCCTGATCATAGACCTTATGTACCTTATCTGGACTATAGATAGAGATGATTTCTTTATTGGAAAAATTACAAGGTCTCTTGTAGAGATTTCTTTCATTACGAAAACAGACTCTTCTTCTCCGACGACAGTCAGGACAAAGTCTGGGCGTGGGGATGAGATATTTCTGTCCTGCAACGACAGGAGAAACTTTCTTATAGAATTCCACATCTACATCTCTCACTCCAAATGCAGCGCCACATTGCGGGCATTGCTTGTTTTCGACAATTGTTTCGTCCATGAATTAAGATGGTTTTGAAAGTTAAAATGTTATGAAAGTTGAAAGGTTTGTTTTGAAAGTTCTCTTGTTTCAGGGTTGATAGAATTTTTAACCTGCAACCCATTAACCAACCTGTAACTTGAACCCTGCAACCTGTAACCAATTCTATCCATATATTTCTCTATTATAACATTGTTCTCCAGCCTCGCTGGATTCGGCGCGCATTTGTCCTTGTTGATACGTTTGATCTTTAGAATCACATTATCAGTATACTTCTTTGTTGTAGCACGCCTCGCAATAGACTATCTCTGGTCTTTGGGGACTATAAGAAGTTGCCAGTGAAATTCAACACTTTGCACAATTTCTCTGCCATATTTTCCTTGGGTTTCTCCTGCCCATTCTGTCTAGATGACGCTGATCGGGGTGACGTCTCGGCAAGGGTAAATTATGTTTACGATAGAAATCTAATTCTTGTTTGATGACACGGAATGGCTTATGAGAAACTTCACATTCTATAGCTTGTTGAAGAATATCATTAGTGACATCCTTGATATCAGGCAACTCTGATGGCTGTAAAATTTTATCCACTTGAGGGAATGGCGCCTCATAATCACTTCGCTTAAATCCTAGCCTTAATGCCGCCTCCTTCGTCAATGGGAAATGCCATGGAGCGACAGTTTCATTATATCCGAAAGGAGAAATCGATCCGGGAAAGAACTCTCCCCACTCCCCATCCTCTATCATTCTTCCGATAACTCTTCAGACCTCTTTCTCATATTCAGCCTGTGTATATTGTTTGTTGAGGATGCAAAATTCTTTATTCCTCAGGCCCGTACAGCCAAAACAATTTCTACATCCAGACATGTCTGCGCAGTAATACAGGTCTCTAGAATCCTCTCTGATCACGAAGCAAAATGCGCAGTGATAAATATTCATACTCGCCGTCATTCATTCATAGCAGAGTTGCGCCCCGACTCCAAATGCTAGTCGATCATAGACATCCTTCACGTTGAAGATCGTATCATCACAATATGCACAATGTTCAGCATCTTTGACCAAAAAGCTTTGCTTACAATCTTTGCTGTCGTAGATGTGGTCACCTACGCAGTTTTCTGATTGATAGATATTGAGGTTTTTCTTCGGGATGGCTACGCTTAGTTCCTTAAATTTTTTCTGATATTCATCGATATACTTTCCTCGATCTGCTTTTAATGCTTTTTCTTTGACTAAAAATTCTTCCTTGCTAAGCGGTTTATTCTCCCAGTAATAATCTTTATTCACCAGTCCTGAGCACAGGATACAATGATGACAATTTCGACAATTTTCTATAAAAAAGCAATCACTGCAATTGTAAGAGTCCGCAGCGAAAAATACCGTATGACAATGGTCACAATCTCTTATCTCATAACAGACCTCACTATCAAAAGTGTAGGAAGCCTCTGCGGCATCTTTCATCCTAAATGAGTAATTCCCATACATGACATCTTCATTATATCCTCCACCGAAACACAGGTATACGTTTTTGGATTGGACCAAGTAATTTACATAGGGAGAATTTTCATTGGACGCGTGGCTGTTGAGATTGATCCTTGGCACCTTGTGTAATAATTCATCGTATTGCTCGAAGAAGGGCTTGGTAAAATCGAAAGTCTGACCGTAACTCAAAGGGTCCCATTGATCTCCCCGTCGGGTAGCGAATTCATAGACCGTATACGGAGACTCCGGATGGTAGAGAGAAACCATTTCTTTGCCTGTAAAATCACATTTTCTTTTGTAGAGTTTCCTCTCTTGTCTAAAGGATGCCCTTCTCTGAAATCTACAATCAGGGCATAATGTAGGAGTCGGTATCTGATATTTTTTAGCTCCAAAAGTAGGAGAAATTTTATCATAAAAGCGCATATCCTCATCAGTGATATCGAAGGATGACTGGCATTGCTTGCATTGCTTAGTTTGAATGACTTTCTCAGGCATTGGCATATCACAGAGAATAAAATTAAGAATTAAGAGCAAAGCTTATTAAGAATTAAGAATTTTGGTATCTCTAGACCTCCGATATTCTCACCTCTTAATTCTTAATCCTTCGTTCATTTTTTTATCCATACATTTCTTTATTATAACAATTCTCGCAATACACTTTAAATTTCACCTCATCACTTGCACGTCCGACAGACGGGTAAACACTCAGCATTTCGATTCCACACTTGTCGCAGTTTCTCAGATGGAGCTCCTTGCGTGGCATTCTTTGCAATCTCTCTTCAAATCTTACATCCGGATGCTTATGAGGAAATGGGATTTTGCATCTTCTATAGAATTGTAACTCTGGTTTTAGAATCCTAAACGGCCTGCCACTTACTTCACAGATGACTGCTTTATCGACGATATCGTCTTCTATTTCATCAACATTTTTTGGGAATACTTTTGCATCTATTTTCTGAATATTTTCGGGGATATTGATTTCTTCTCTAGCATCACGTCGACGATATCACTTCTTCAAAGCGGCATCTCTCGTCAAAGGAAAATAATCCATCACGGTGGAAATGTTGTACGCAAACGGAGCAAGCTCACGTGGAAAAAATTCTCACCGCTCTTGATCTTTCTGCATTTTTATTATTATTTCTCCCACGAGTTTTTCATACTCATCTTTCGAATATTGTTTATTTAAGATGCAATACTGTTTATTGCGCAAACCTACACATCCGAAACAATCCTGACATCCGTGACACATTTCTGAATATAAGATATTGGTACAGGATCGACACATCACGCTAAAACAGGCTCTATACGAGTGATCCGGGACATTGCCCTCGTAGCATAAATGCAATTCTCCGCCCACGGTCAAATCCATCGCATCTTCAATCGTATCACCAAAGACGCAATATCTCGTATCTTTTGCATTCTGGATATTGTAGCAAAGAACGGCGTTTTGCGCATTGAAAAGATTTGAGCTATAGGTGTTGATTGCATTAGTATTATAGACAGCCCTGTGAGGCTGAGACTGGACGAAGGTGGAAAATTTCTGAGAGAATTCGTAGAAGTCGTCTGGTAATTCCTCCAAAAACTTCGCTTTATATTTTTCGTACTCTTCTTTGCTATATTGTTCATTGAAGATGCAATATTGTCTCTCGCGTAAATTCACGCATCCTATACAGTCTTTACATCCGGTCACATCATAGCCAAATCGGCAGTTCTGACAATTGTAGGCATACTGCAATCGGAAGCAGCCATAGAGATGATTGCTATCGCAGCATTCGTAACAGTTTTCTGACTCCATAGTGAAGAAGCAGTCTAGAAGCCAATTTCCACCAGCCATATTGCTACTGTAATAACTATGTTCCAATTTCCATGCGACGGTGGTCAGATAACAATTTTTGGAATAGGCGACATTTTGGCAGTACTCAATATTTTCGCCATGCGTACCATTATCATTCATCATCGCGATTTGAGGGGCATTGAAATACAGTTGTCTATATTGATCTCGAAAGGTACGCGATGGGTCTCGATCTTGCCCATAGTCCAAAGGATTCCAGGCATCAGATCGCCAGGTCGTAATATTGTACACTTTAAATCCGCTGTCAGGGGCATGGATGCTAATGACTGGCTTGCCCGTAAGCGCGCAAGTATTTTTGAATAAGGTTCTTTCATTTTTGAATAATAATCTTCTTCTCCATCTCTCCTCTGGGCATAGTGTAGGAGTTGGGAATTGATATTTCACTCCATTAAATGTTGGACTTATCTTCTCATAAAAGTTTATATCTGACTGAAAAATCGCGAACGGCTCGCCCGTGATCGTACAGGTCTTCCATTCAACGATGGGATCTTGCGTTTGCTTGGAAATAAATTCGTAAACAGATTTTTGCATGAGGGATATTATCAGTAAATTTCTTTATTGTAACAATTTTCGCAATAGACATTCACCCCGTCAGAATGTACGGTTACTGTCTCTTGTCAGCACTTCTTACAAGTAGTTAAATATAGCCCGCTTATCTCCATCTTTTCTAGACGTTCTTGAAATCTCACATCAGGATGTTTTCTAGGTAAGGGCAGATGATGCTTGCGATAAAATTCTAATTCTGGTTTTGTTATCTTAAAGGGTTTACCAGAAGCTTCGCAGATAATAACACTATTTTGGATCATCTTTTCATCTATATTTTCTATACGCAGAGATGTGTCGAGTAGTGGTATTCCCTTGGGTATATCTACCTCTGAAAGGTGGCATCTTCGTTGGAATCATTTGGCGATTACTTCTTCTTTACTTAAGGGTTCGAAAAAATGGGCAATGGATTCATTGTATGCGAATGCAGAAAAATCTCTGGGAAACCACTGTCCTCGCTCTCAAGTCTCTATCATTCTTCAGATAATTCATCAGACCTCTTTTTCATATTCTTCTTTGCTGTATTGTTTATTGAAGATACAATGTTGCTTATTTATCAGCCCGACGCAACCGAAGCAATCATGACAGAAATGGCACATCTCGGAATACCATACATCAGTAGAATTGCAGCAGAAGATAGAAAAGCATACATGATATGCTTCATCAGGGACGATACTTTGATAGCATAATTTCGCCTGTCCTCCACTTGTAAGATCGTACGCATCTTCAAATGTATCTCAGAATCTACAATATTTACAATCCCTGATCGTCATGATATTAAAACAGATGCTCGTATTGTCTGCATTGACTAAGTTATGGCCATAACTGTGATGGCAATTGGTCATATTCGTAGCCTTCTTTGGGAATTGTGACAAAAATTTTTCAAACTGATCATGCAGTGATTGGATGTTAGTTTGCATGATTTCATACACTCTCAATTTCTCTGCTTCAAATTCATCTTTCGTGACCTGTTTATTTCGGATCATGTATTGTCTATTCCTTAGCCCCGTACAGAAAAGACAATCTGTACATCAGATCAGATCGTAGCCTCGTAAACAGTTAGTGCATTGATTACTATTTCTTAGAAAAAAACATTTGAAAATATTATAACAATTGAGACATTCATAGGCGATCTCTGATTGCATCACGAAGAAGCAATCTATCATATCCTCGCCCATGGCGATATTACAGCTATGATGGCTATTTCTGAGCCTCCATGCCATAGAGACGAGATAGCAATCTTTTGCATAAGAGGCATCTTGATTATACTCACAATTTTCACTTCCGACATTGTTATCGTTGATGAGGGCTATCTTGGGGACTACATCTAGTAGTTTTTTATATTGTTCAAAGAAGTTTTTATTTTCATCGATAGCGAAGCCATAATCCATGGCATTTCGATGGTCGGACCGCCATTCTTCTGTGATATATATGGTCTTATAGATTTCTGGATTATATGTCGTGATAATCGGTTTCCCCGTTCAAGCGCAAGTTGATTTAAAAAATGTTCTATCATTTTTGAAAGAATCTCTTAGTCTCCTTCTCTCCTCAAAACACATATCTGGGACGGGAAGCAAATATTTTTCTCCTGCAAATGTTGGACTTATCTTTTCGTAAAAATCTTTATCTGACTGAAAAATCGCGAAGGGCTCGCCCGTGATCGTACAGGTTTTTCGTTCAACGATGGGATCTTGCGTTTGTTTAGATATGAATTCGTAGACTTCTTTCTGCATGGGGAATATTATCAATAAATTTCTTTATTGTAACAGTTCTCGCAATACACGATATCTGGCTTCTCAGGCGAATACGTCGTCTTGATATCAGCTCAACATTTCGCGCATTTTCTCTCCCAAAGCGTTCTTGGATTTCTTGATTGGATTCTCTCCGCATGACGTACATCAGGATGTTTATGAGGAAGTGGAATATTATTGGTACGATAAAATTCTAGCTCTCGTGGGATGATCCTAAAGGGCTTCTTGCTGACTTCACATTCTATCGCCCGCTTGAGGATATCGTCTGAGACTAAAGAGATCGTTGGGGGAAGGTCCGTAGATTTGAGAATCTTTTCGACCTTAGGGAAAGGTACTTCATATTCAGATCGCTTGAATCATTTATTCAGTGCTTCTTCTCTCGTCAGTGGGAAATATTCTTGAGCGATGGTTTCATTGTAACCAAAGGGAGACATTGATGATGGGAAAAATTCTCCTCGCTCTCAACATTTGCTCATGTGTTCAATGATCTGAGGGACCAGAGCTTCGTATTCTTCTTTGGTATATTGTTTATTTAAGATGCAATACGATGCATTACGTAGACTGATACAGCCGAAACAGTTTTGGCAACCCGTCAAAAGTTTGCAATAGAAACACTTCGCATTACTCTCCATCATAAACAATGAGAAGAGAATATGATTATTATTTTTGATGATGGTCTGCCCTTCATAGCTGAGACTGACATTGTAGCAGATATCTTCCGCATCGTAACAATCTACGACACCGGTGAAGTGAGCCGAATATTTTACATCCTTGGAATCTTCTCCATTGAATCCATAGTAACAATTGATGCATCCTGTAAGATTTCCTCACTGACAATTTTCCGTATTGATAAAGGTATTTGCCTTGACGGGTAAGGTAGCGAATAGATCCTTTGCCTGCTCTCTCATGGACTGAAGATTGAGTTGATCTTTGTGAGCGAGGTACTCCTCTCTCGTGTACGGCTTATTTAAAATATGGTATTTCTTCCCAACTAAATTTTTGCATCCGATACAGTCTTCACAATTTTCACAAAAGCTGCAGAGCGTAAGCCCTGTCGAATTGGTGCAAGAGAAGCAGTATTTCATATCATGACAATTGTTGATATACAGACTTTCATAGACTAATGAAGACCCATTGAATATATAGTAGCTATCCATGACGTCCCTGGATCTGTTGAGGACACGGTTGGAATAGAAGACATTTTCTCCATCATCTACCACGACACTCATATAACAATTTTTGGAGAAATTATTGTCGAAAGTAAAATCACAATTTTCATTTGATTGCCCGACGAGGCTGATAAGTGGCACCTTGTGCAGTAATTCATCGAACTGAACAAAGAAGCTTTTGTTGAAATCGAAACTCATCCCATAGTCCAAAGGATTCCATTCACTCCCCCACCGGGCTTTCTGCTCGTATACTTTAAAAGGTTTATCAGGAGAATAAATAGAGATAATGTCCTTTGCAGGACCGAGGTCTTTGCCTGAGAAATCACATTTCCTTCTATATAGATTCCTTTCATTCCTAAACGTGGATCTCCTCTGCTGCCTACACGAGGGACACAACGTGGGAGGAGGGATCAGACTTTTCTTTCAAGCGAAAACAGGAGAAATTTTCTCATAAAATTCCTTATCTTTGTCTGTGATATCAAAGGGCTGGCCACATTGTTTGCACTGCCTGGTTTCCACGATCTGCTCTGACATCTTGTCTGCCTGATGAAATGATAAAAGCTGCGCGTTATACCGCACTGCCTTAAGTTTCTATATTTTTGTACGGCGTGCGGTACGAGCAAATACGGTTAATGTACGGCCCTACGTATTCTTAGCATGAATTGCCCTTGAGGGTTTTGATAGCTGGTTAGTATAAAATGATAAATCGGGCGCTGATCTGTTTCATATATTTTTACATTCCGATATTTGTATATTGTTTTGGAAATTTAAAATTCGAATATTTGAAAATTATTCTAGATAATAGGCTCGCTGAAGTCTTCGATCGTCTTGATAACATCTGCCTGTTTCTCTTCAAGTACTTTCTTGGCTTCTTCTAGAGATCTCGCATATTTGGTTCTCGAGCTCGTGTACAGCTGTCCGATATAATCTTTATTGATCTTGGGATCTGGGATGTAACAACTTCTTAGTCCAAATGGATCTTTGACCTGGCCCTGTACCTGCATTTTACAGTAGAATTCTCTCATATTGAGATTGGCAAGATCATACCCTTCCAAGAAAGGTGTGAACTGCTGTTTGACGTATTCTGCATCTTCAGGAGAGATCCTGAAACTTACCAACGTACCGACGTTACCAAAGAGAGAATCTGATATTTCTGGAGGGATCTGTTTGACGTATTGGTGGGCAACCGAAAGAGAGAGCCCATATTTTCTAGCTTCAGAAAGGATTTCGTTGAAGGTATCTGTGGCGAAGTTCTGGAACTCATCTACATACAGGAAGAAAGGAGTTCTCTGACTTCTGTCTATGTTTTGTCTACCGATCGCAGTCTGGAAAAGTTTGGTCACGAACATTGCTCCGAGAAATCCCATGATCTCTTCTTGCAGTTTTCCTTTAGGAAGTTTGATCAGAAGGATCTTACTGGTATCCATGACCTTCCTGAGGTCCAATCTATTTTCTGGAGAGGCAAAAATATTTTTGAGCATCTCGATAGACAGCAATTGTCCAACCTTATTTAAGATAGGCATGATGGCTTCGGTATTGAATTGTTGTGACCGTCAAGCGAACTCATTGGTCCAGAAGTTTCTGACCACATCATCTTGGACTGCATCGATCATGACATATCTGAAGTCCTTGTCCGTCAAAGCTCTGATGATATCAAAAAGTGTCGACCCTGGTCTATCAAGCAAAGCCAAGAAGATCATCCTGAGGACATGTTCCAATTTTGGATTCCAGTTGGCTCAGAAGAATTTTTTGAAGATATCGATAAATCACTTTGCCAATATTTGCTTAGATTCATTTTCTTGGACATCGAGGGGATTGAAACAGAAAGGATATTGTTCATCTGTAGGATCAAAGATGATGACGTCATCTTTGCGATTTTCTGGGATATGCATCATGATCTCCTCGATCGCATCTCCATGTGGATCGATCACGCCGATTCCTTTTCCTTGCTGGATATCGCTGATCATCAATGAGAGGAGAAATTTAGATTTACCTGTCCCTGTCTTCCCTATGACATAGACGTGCTTGAGTCTATCTTCATCATAGATACCGATAGGCACCCTGATAGACCTATAATCTGAGATTCCCATGATATTGATCTCTCTAGGATAATTTTTGGGGATGATTTCTCAGTTAGGATCTACTGTATACTCAAATGTCGGGATACCTACAGGTAGCGCAAGTTTCTTGGCCCTGATAGTCAAAAGTGATGTCTCATTTTTTGGATCCTTTGGAAAATGGAAAAATGAAGACAACTCCGGAGAAGTCATATACAACTTTCCGAAATTTCATCTAAATTCCTTGATCTCTGAAATCGATGGAATCGTTTTGTGTATCTTGATATGAAATTGATTTTGAGGATAATTTTTGAATACGAGAAAATTGTTGAATAGCGCTCTGATCCTCGCCTCTGCCGTTGCCTTATTTTGTGATTGGACGATGAAATATAATTTTGTCTCAAAAAGATCGTGCTGAAGTTTGTCTCTGAAATACTTGTGTCCTTCGCTTCTCCAATTTTTCTGGATCTTGTGATTGAAGATGTATCTGAAAAAGTTTAATGCTAGTTTCCATTTAAATATCCGATGGAGAAATTTGGACTTGATAAAAAATCTGAAACTCTCGTTTTCGATCGGCCTCATATCTACGAAGAATCCAACCTTATCGTTGATTACGTCAAAACTTTCAAAGGTACGGAACATGTTGAATACAAAATCTGAGTTATCATCTGTGGCCATCTTGAAAGGGAAGAACCGATCATTGGCAAGTTTGATCTCGCCTATCACGGATTTGCTCTTATCATATCATCGGACATTTCTATCATCAGGAGTGATCTGGAAATTGTTGAAATGCGTGTAAAATTGTGATTCAAAGGTGGGATACGTTTTGCTGCCAGCCGTGAGAGAATAGAAGATCTCTCCTTTGTTGAAATGCAGTCAAATTGTAAACCTCTTTTTCATCAATGTGGTCGCGATATCTTCCAAAAAATCAGTGAAGACTTTCCTTCACTTATCGAATGAGTGATATACTTTGATGAGATATGATGTCGAGGACATAATTAGGATGAATTACAAATTGAAAATTAATACTTAAAATTCACTCTTTAGTTTCTCTTATCTTTTAATTTAAACTACACAAAAATTTCACAAAGGTATGTATAGTCATTTACTCTATGAAATCAAAGGGTTTTGGAGAAAATGGTCTTGATTTGCTAGGAAGGGATAGATATAGTTATCCTGCGAAGGACATATTGTTTCAGTGTCGTATTGTTCCAGCGTTGAATTGTCTTCAGCTACTGTTTATCTACTGTTTGTCGATCTTTTCTCTTTCATCTTTATTCTTTAATCCAATTCCCATGGAAAACAAATCAACTAACTGAATCTTCTTGCTCGTTGCAGCGCTTATTTTCGCGGGCGTATTCCTTTTTGTCGGTCAGAGTTTTATCAAAGCAACTAAAGACAATCAACAGACCTCTCAAGGGATCACCAATACGATCAGTGTCGCCGGAGAAGGAAAGGCATCTGTAACTCCAGATACTTTGGTTATCAGCTCAACCGTTTCTGAGGTCGCGAAGACCACACAGGCCGCTCAAAAAGCAGCCAACGATAAGATCACTCAAGTAACCGCTATTTTGAAGGCAGAGAATATCCCTGCAAGTAACTTCCAGACGACAAATCTCACCGTCAATCCTGATTATAATTATGGTCCAAATGGGGCGCAAAGTATTTCATGATACAGATCACAACAGACATTGACCATCCAGGTTACGGGGACTGATTTTGCTACGGTATGAGGAGACATCATCGATAAGATCTCTGCCATCGGTGGAGTAAATGTCGATAACACGTATTTTGATCTTAAGGATCAGAATGCTGCGATGCTAGTCGCTCGCCAAAAGGCTTTTGATGATGCTCAGACCAAAGCACAACAATTGGCTAAAGTAGGTGGAGTAACACTTGGCAGACCCGTCATGATCACTGACAATTCCGCACAATACACACCCATACCTTATTATAGAAATGCGATGATGAATGCTAAAGTCGCTGTCGGCGCTGCTGACATAGCTACGAGTAGCGCGCCCCTTTCCGCAGGGCAAAGTGACGTGACCGTAGACATCAATGTTGTGTTTGAGATAAAGTAGTTGAAAGTTGAACTTGCCTGCCGAAGGCAGGAACCACGCCCAATAATATGTAGAGACGCATGCGATGCGTCTCTCTTTAAAATATTTGAAAGATATGGCGTGGTGCAGTGGAGCTTCGGCATATTTTCAAAAAGGAGCTGACAATGGATATTGTCAGCAAAAGTGCCGAAGCAATAGAGAGCTATTGAGTCGACCACCAAACAAATATGTTCTATCCCTTAGAAAAATGCTTTATTGTAACACGCAGTACAGTAGATCAGTGCTGGTTTTTGTGGTGCATAAGAAGTTTTGATAGCTGTCCCACATTTGGCGCATGTCCTGTCCCGGAGCTTGCGAGGATTGACGAATTTCATCCTGTCAGCATGTCTGATATCAGGATGACGCTTAGGTAAAGGTAAACTATGTTTGCGGTAAAATTCTAATTCTGATTGGATGAGTCTAAATGGTTTTCCACTGACCTCACATTCGATGGCTTGCTTCAGAATCTCGTCTGATACCAGTTTGCTATCACTAGGAAGTTCACTGGCTTTGAGGATCTTATCTACCTTGGGAAAAGGCATCTCGTAGTCATTTCGTTTGAATCATTTTTTCGTAGCCTCTTCTTTAGTCAACGGAAAGAATTCATGGGCAACCGTTTCGTTGTATCCATACGGACTGACAAATCCGGGGAAAAACTCTCACCGTTCTCAGTCAGACCTCATTTTTTCTATAATCTTAGCCACGAGTGTATTGTATTCCTGTGGAGAATATTGTTTGTTGAGGATACAGCATTGCGCATTACGCAGTCCCACGCAACCGAAACAGTCACTGCAGAAAAACATAAAGGTACTGTACAACAAATTGTTTGATTCTCTCGTACGTACGGTAAACAGATTTCTCTGGCTGGTCTTGGCAGCAGTCGTCTCGTAACACAGTTCGGATCATCCCCCGCTATAATTGTCCATGGAAGTTTTGTAATTGACATTGTCCCATGCGTGCCTAGAGTCTTCACAGCCCTTCATCATATAGCAGTCATAACAGCGATTACAATCGATCAATTCATTTCCCACGCAGAGTTCGGAGTTCATATTATCT